>NZ_MRUJ01000107.1:0-44081 GCF_002099325.1 Frankia sp. KB5
GGGGGCGCCGCCCCCGACGGCCAGCGGCAGCATCGCCCAGGCATGCTCACCCGCCGCGGCGGCGACGTCGGCGACCTCCGGCACCGGCCAGCGGGCGAGCAGCTCGTCGCGGTCGACGAGAAACAGCGCACGACCGCCCCGCATGACCTCCGCCACCGGATGTACCGCCCCCAGCGCCACCTCCGACCAGCGGGCGAGGCCGTCGGCGGGACCCGGCGGGGCGTGGAAGAGCAGCCGGTCGTGCGCCTCGTCCACGAGCGCGACGCCCCGGCCGGCGGCCCCGGCCATCCGCCCCCCGACGTCGAGGACGGTGGCGACGACGTCGTCCACGGTCAGGGTCCGGGCGAGCGCCACGGCCAACGTCGCGGTCTGTTCGGCCCGTTCCGTCGCGATCCGGGCCCGCTGGTCGGCCGTGGCCCGGTCGGCCTCGGCGGCGCGTACCTCGGTGAGGTCGCGGATCACCCCGAGCCACTCRCTGGGCCGGCTGTTCGGCCGGCCGGCCGCCGGCATGGGAACGATGCGGGCCTCGACCACCCGCATGGCGGTGCGGTCGCCTCCGCCACCGGAGATCCGGAACTCGGCCTCGAAGGTCTCACCGTGCTCGATCGCCCCGTGCCAGGCGCGCCCGACCCGCTCCCGGTCGTCGGGGTGGACCACGCCGAGCCAGCCGAACCCGGCCAGCTCCGCCGGATGCCGCCCGGTGAAGGCCCGCAGGCGGGGCAGATCGGCATCGAGTGCCCCGTCGCCTTCGGCGTGGAACACGTCCACCGCGGCGGCGTCCACGAGGCCGAGGTAACGTGCGTCGGCCCGCGCCCGCTCCCCCTCGACCGCCCGCGTCCCGCTGGCGTCGATCGCGACGAACGCCACGCCCACCAGCCCGACCTGAGGGTCGTTCACCGGATACCAGCTGGCGAGCCACGTCTGCGGCGGCCCGGAACCATCGGTGGCGACCATGACCTCCAAGTCCACCACCGGCTCGCCGGTGCGCAGTACCCGTGCCAGCAGAGCGTCGAGTTCCTGGCCGGTGTCGCCGAGGAGCTCGGAGACGGTACGGCCGAGGTGCTCGTGGACCGGCCGGCGGTCGAACCGGGCAAGTGTGTCGTTGACCCGCAGGAACCGCCCGGCCCGGTCGAGCAGGGCGAGACCGACCGGGGCCCACGCGAACAGCGCGTCCAGCATCACGAACGTGGCCGCGGGGTCGGTTCCCGGGGCGTGTCCGGGCAGGGGGAAAGCGGACCGGACACGCCCCGGCAGCCCCGCCGGATCGGACCGGCGCATCCCTGGCGCCTCCGGCGCGCGGCGCGGCTCGGTGCCGTCGATGACGTCCCGCGTGACCGGCTCGGCGGTCACGGCCGAAGCGGCCGGCCGGGCGACCATGGGCCAGCCCTCGGGTAGTCCGGGTAGCTCGGGGTCGGCTCCCCGGTCTTGACCGGGGCCGGTCTCCGGGCCGGGAGCGTGCTTCGGGCCGGGGACCTGGTTCGGGCCGGGATGCGCGCGTGGGGCGGGGTTGGTGTGTGGGGCGGGGTTGGTGTGTGGGCCAGCCGACGGTCCCCCTTGGGGATCGGGTGACCGGATTCGGTCCCGGGGAGACATCCCCCTGGCCGGACGGAACAACGCCCGATGACGGGGAGGCGGATCCCGGGGGGCTCACGGAGAAGCGCGCACCCGCGGGCCCCGCGGCCACCGACCCCAGATCCACCGACCCCAGATCCACCGACCCGAGGTCCCCCGGCAGCGCCTCCGACAGCCCAACGTTCGCCGGCCGGTACATCGGCACGAGAGACGCCTGCCCAGGCATCCCCTCTAAGGGGGTACCAGGCGCCCCGGCAACTCCCGCAGAATCAGGGGAGAGCATCGGGAATGCGCCGGAAGCGGGCCGGACAGGCGGCTGCGCGGAGTGCGGCGACGTCATGGGAGACGATTGTGGACGGCGTGCGCATGTTGTGCTGAACCACCCCGGATAGTCGCCCCGTCCGGAGTCGGGTGGTTCGGTGTCCAGAACCGCCGAGGTCCGACGTCCGCGCGGGGCGCCGACGGTCCAGCAACGATCTCCACGGACAGCACGGTCACCCGCCCGGTCGACACGATCACTGGATCCAACGTGAGATGAACCACCTCCGGCACGTCGTCGGCGAGCCGGGCGATCTTGAGGAGCAGGTCCTCCAGCGCGGCGATGTCGACCGGCGTCGAGCCGAGGTATCCCAGCAGCAGCGGCGCCGCCCGCACCGAGCGCACGAGGCGCGCCGCGTCAACGTCGGTGAGGGGAAGGATGTGATGTGCGCGGTCCTCCAGCAGCTCGGTCGCGGGGCCCGAGAGGCCGAACGAGACCAGGGGACCGTACCGGGGATGCTCCTCGGAACCGACAACCACCGACACGCCGACCGGGGCCATCCGCTGGACGACAATCGGCACCTCCGCCCCGAGCTGGGAGCGCAGCGACGCCCATGCCGCCCGCACGGCTGCCGCGTCGGGCAGGTCGAGACGCTGACCGCGCAGGTCCGGACGATGCCGGTAGGGCCGCGACCGCGCCTTGAGCGCCACCGGATAGCCGCGCTGGCCCGCCGCCTCGACGGCCCGGCGCGGGGACGTCACCAGGACGGCCGGCTCCACCGTGACGCCGTAGCAGTCCAGCAGGGCGGCAGCCCGATCCTCCGGAAGGCGACCGGTGAGTCCGGCGACGAGCGAACGCGCCTCGTCTGCTCGCACCGTCGTCGTCGGCACGGTGCCGATCGGGCGCGCCCACCACTGGGCGTAGCCCACCACCCGGCGCAGCGCGGCGACGGCAGCCTCCGGCGACGAATAGGCCGGGATGCCAGCGAGCTCGCCGGGCATCTCGACCCCCTGCACGGCGGCGAGAACCGGGATCTCGATGGTCGCGGCAGCCGCGACGGCGTCCACCGCGATCGGCCCGGCCGGGGAGGGCGGCAGCCGGACCAGCGTGGCGATCAGCGCATCCGCCCGGTCCGCGGCGGAGGTCAACGCCCGGGTGAGGTCCCCGGGGGAGCTGCCAACCGGGAGGAGCACCTCCTCGACTCTGAGCCCGGCCGCGTCGGCGGCGCGGGCCGTCAGCCGGACCAGGGCCCGGGAGTCGCCGACGACGGCGACCCGACCGCCCGCGGGCAGCGGCTGCGTGGTGAGCAGCAGCGCGACGTCGAACGCCTGGGAGACCTGGTCGACGCCGATCACCCCGGCCTGCCGCAGAAGCGCGTCGTCAAGGGTCGAACGGCCGGAGTACACGACGATCACTGGTTTACGCCGACCCACCCGCCGGGCCAGCCGGGCGAACTTGCGGGGGTTACCGAAGGTCTCCAGATGCATGATCACCGCGTCGGTCTCGGGGTCCTCCTCCCAGTACTGGAGCAGGTCGTTGCCGCTCACGTCGGCCCGGTCCCCGGCGGAGACGAAGACCGACAGACCGACCCCGCGCGCGGCCGCCGCCGCCAGGATGGCCCCGCCGAACGGACCCGACTGGGAGTAGCAGCCGATGCGGCCGGCCGGGGGCATCCGGGGCACCATCGAGGCGTTCAACCCCGCCGCCGGATTCTGGATGCCCATGCTCGCCGGGCCGACCACCCGCATGCCATCCGCCCGGGCCTCAGCCACCAGGGCCGCGTCTGCGGCGGCGTCGCGCTGGTCGGTGAGGACGACCAGCCCCCAGACTCCCGCCCGCCCGCAGGCGGCGACGACGTCGGGCACCTGCGCGGGCGGCACGCACACCACGGCCAGGTCGACCGGACGCGGCACGTCCTCGATGCCGGCGTAGGCCTGGATCGACGCCACCGCGCCGCCGGCCGCGGCCGCCGCCGGGTTCACCGGGTAGACGGGGCCGTCGAAACCGCCGGCGAGCAGGTGACGCAGGACCGCGTTGCCCACGGACGCGGCAGACCGCCCCGCACCGATGACGGCGATCGCGCGCGGATGCAGCAGCCGACCGATCGAGGCGGCCTCGGCATGGTGCTCCCGGGCCCGCATCACCCCGACCGACTTCTGGGTGGGGGTGATCTCGAAGGACAGCCGGACCGCGCCCGAGTCCCAGGTCCTCGAGACCGTGTAACCGGCATCGAGGAAGACCCGGATCATCTGCTGGTTCTCCCCGAGCACGTCGGCGTCGAAGCGGCGGATCCCACGGTCCCAGGCCGCGGCGGCAAGATGCTCCAGCAGCACCGAACCCAGCCCTCGTCCCTGCTGGGCGTCCTCCACCAGGAAGGCGACCTCCGCCTCGGTCGGCCGTGCGGCGGTGCTCTCCCAGTGGGAGACCGCGACCAGGTCGTCGCCGATCATCGCGACGATGGCGCCGCGCAGCCGCTGGTCCACGGTCGTCATCCGGTGGATGTCGGCGTCGCTCAGGGCACGGCGCACGGCGAAGAACCGGAAGTAGATCGACTGGGTCGACAGCCGGGTCCAGAAGGTCCGCAACAGCGGGCCGTCCGTCGGCAGGATCGGGCGGATGTGGGCGGTGCCGCCGTCACTGAGGATGACGTCGGCCTCCCACTCGGCCGGATAGACGACCGGAGGCTCGGTGCTCACGCGGCGCTCACCCGGTTCTCACGCAGTGCTCAGCTCTCACGCAGGGCTCAGCGGTCGACGGTGGGGTCGAGGCCGTGCAACGGCAGCACCTGACGCCGGGTCGCCGCCACCGTCCGGTCCAACGGATCGTCGGGGTCTCCCTCTCCCGCGTCCCAGGGACGATACCGGACACTCACCCCGTCCCCGAGCGTCCGGGGCATGGCGGYGGCTCCGACGGACTTCTGCCCGGTCGCCGCCCGCACCCGTCCCGGCGCCGCGGAGCGCCAGTCCTCCGGCAGGGCGCGGCCGGCATCCAGGGGCACGTGGCCGGCGATCGCCAGCAGCTGCGTCCAGGCCCGCGGCACGACCGTGTCCAGCGCGTACCCGCCACCGCCGCAGGCCAGCCAGCGTCCGTCGCAGACCTCGTGGGCCAGCGCGTGCAGCAGGTCGTAGGAGGCCCGTTGGCCGTCCACCGACAGCGCCAGATCGGCCAGCGGGTCGAAGGCGTGCGTGTCGCAGCCGTGCTGGGTCACCAGCACCTGCGGCCGGAAGGACCGCAGGAGCACCGGCACCACCCCGGAGAAGGCGCGCAGCCAGCCGGCATCGCCGGTGGCGGGGGGCAACGCCACGTTCACCGCGGTGCCCTCCGCGGCGGGAGCACCCACCTCGGTCGGGAATCCGGTGYCCGGGAAGAGGGTACTCCCCGTCTGGTGTAGGGAGATGGTGAGCACCCGCGGATCGTCGTAGAACGCCGTCTGCACGCCGTCGCCGTGATGCACGTCCACGTCGACGTACGCCACTCTGGTGGCTCCGGCGGAGAGCAACCAGGYGATCGCGATCGCCGGGTCGTTGTAGATGCAGAATCCGCTCGCCATTCCCGGCATCGCGTGATGCAGCCCGCCGGCGATCGACACGGCGTGCCGCGGCGGCCCGCTCCACACCGCCCGTGCCGCCTCGATCGTGCCACCGGTGATGAGTGCGGCGGCCTCGTGCATCCGTTCGAAGATGGGGTTGTCGGCCGTGCCCAGRCCGAACAGGGCCGCGAACCTGGCCTGCGCCGGGTCGGGCGCGGCGCGGACCGCGCTCAGGTAGACCGGATCGTGGATCAGGCCGATGAGGTCGTCGGAGGCGAGGGTCGGCCTGGAGATCCGGATGCCCGGCGCGTCGAGAACACCGAGACTCATGGCGAGGTCCATGGTGAGCTCGAGCCGCACGGGATGCAGCGGATGCGTCGGCCCGAAGTCGTAGCCGGCCATGACCGGATCCCAGGCCACGACCGTCGGCTCGACCTGCGGCTCGACCTGCGGACGGCCGTCGGTCCGCCGCTCGGAATCGCCCGGGACACCCATCTGTCGACCGTAGCCCGATCACGCTCCCAGAGATAGCGGTGGTGTCGATGACGAGGATCCGGGGCCATCGGTGAGGCACGTAGATCTGCCCGGAATGGCCTAGGGTCAGTGCCCGTGGCAGCAGACCGAGTGACACCGGACCATGCGGCGATGGAAGACGGGCGGCAGCCGGCCGGCCGTGATGGTGGGTCGGTGGCTGCCGGCACGCCACTGTGGGAACCGCCTCCCCGTCGGATCAGCCAGGCCGCGGTGACCAACTACCGCGCCTGGCTCGCCGCCGAGCGGGGGGTTGAGCTCGCCGACGACACGCGCCTGTGGGAGTGGTCTGTCACCGACCTGGACACGTTCTGGGAGTCGATCTGGGATTTCTGCGCGGTCGAGGGGGACCGCGGCACCGGTCCGGCGCTCGCCGACGCGGCGATGCCCGGCGCGGTCTGGTTTCCCGGTGCCCGGGTGAACTACGCGGAGAACGCGCTCACCCGGCGCGGGCCGGCCCCGGCCGTCATCGCCGTGCGCGAGGACGGTGCCACGGCCGTGGTGTCCTGGGACGAGCTGCGCCGGCAGGTGGCGAAGGCGGCGGCGGGACTGCGGAGCCTGGGTGTCGCCGAGGGTGACCGGGTCTGCGCCGTGCTGCCGAACACCGTCTACGCGATGGTGGGGATGCTGGCCACCGCCAGCATCGGCGCGGTGTGGTCGTCGTGCTCGCCGGAGCTCGGCCCGACGGCCCTGCGCGCGCGGTTCGGCCAGATCGACCCGAAGGTCCTGATCGGCGTTGACGGCTACAGCTACGGCGGGAAGAGCTACGACGCCCTCGACACCCTCGCCGCGCTCGCGGGCGACCTGCCGGGACTCGGGGCAAGCGTGATCGTGCCGTACCTGTGGCCGGACGCGCTCTCCCGGGCCCGGGCCGCGGGGCTGCCGGGGCTGCTCACCTGGGACGAGCTGATGGCTTCGGAGACCTCCGAGCCCGAGTTCACCCGGGTCGCCTTCGACGCGCCGCTGTGGATCCTCTACTCGTCCGGCACGACCGGCCCCCCCAAGGCGATCGTGCACGGCCACGGCGGTATCCTGCTGGAGCATCTGAAGTCGCTGGCGTTGCACCTCGATCTCGGTCCGGACGACCGGTTCTGCTGGTTCACCACGACCGGCTGGATGATGTGGAACTATCTGGTCTCCGGTCTGCTCGTCGGCGCGACCGTCGTGCTCTACGACGGAGYGCCCGGCTATCCGGCGCTCGGCACCCTGTTCGGTCTGGCGGAGGCCCTGGAGCTCACGTGCCTGGGCACGTCCGTGGGCTACCTGCAGGCCTGCGAGGACGCCGGGCTGGTCCCGCGCGAGTTCGCCGATCTGTCCAGGCTGCGCACCGTCGGATCGACCGGATCGCCACTGTCCGCAGCCGGCTATGCCTGGGTGTACGAAGCGGTGAGCCCGACCGTGATGCTGTCGTCGATCAGCGGTGGCACCGACGTCTGCACGGCGCTGGTGGCGGGCCTGCCGACGATGCCGGTGCGGGCCGGGGAGATCGGATCACGCGCGCTGGGCTGCGCGGTGCGCGTCTTCGACGAGGCCGGCGAGGAGGTCGTCGACGAGGTCGGTGAGCTTGTCGTGACCGCGCCGATGCCGTCCATGCCGCTGTGCTTCTGGGCTGACCCGGACGGCGGYCGGCTGCGGGAGAGCTACTTCTCCGTCTACCCCGGCGTCTGGCGCCACGGGGACTGGGCGAGGATCACACCTACCGGTGCCGTCGTCATCCAGGGACGTTCGGACGCGACGTTGAACCGCGGCGGCGTCCGGATCGGTACCAGCGAGCTCTACAGCGTGGTCGAGCGGGTCCCCGGGATCRCCGACAGCCTCGCGGTCGACACCGCGGACGAGCGCGGGCACGGCGAGCTGCTCCTTTTCGTCGTCCTCACCGAGCCCGGCCTGACCGAGGCGGTGGCCGCTCGGCTGCGCGAGGTTCTGCGCGCCGAACTCAGCCCACGCCACGTTCCCGACCGGATCATCGAGATCACCGAGGTCCCTCGGACCCACACCGGCAAGAAGCTCGAGGTACCGGTGAAGCGCCTGCTCGCCGGGACCGCCCTGGACGAGGCCGTGAGCCTCGACTCGGTCGCCAACCCCGATGCCCTGCTGCCCTTCGCCGCCGCCTCGGCCCGGTCGCGGCGGTCGGCGTCGGAGCCGATGACGGGAAGCRCACTGGAACCCGGCACCGGATCCGACGGAGAAGCCGAACCCGGAGCTTGATACAGCAAAGTCGGATCTTCACCCGGCAAAAACGAAGATCCGACTTTCATCGATCCCGCGATCATGACGTGACCGCCATGATCGCGGTACTCCTGTCTTCCACCCGTGCCGCACCGTGCACCCGTACCGCACCGTGCACCCGTGGACGTGCCCCCGCGGACTCGACCGCAGGTGCGCTCGCCCGATCGATCAGTCGAGGAACTCGCGCAGCCGACCGGCGACGGCGGGCTTGCGCAACTCCCGAAGCGTGTCCCGCTCGATCTGACGGATGCGCTCACGGGTCAGGCCGAGCCGGTTGCCCACCTCGGCGAGGGTGTGCTGCTTGCCGTCGGCGAGACCGAAGCGCAGCCGCATCACCTCGCGCTCCCGCGGGCTCAGGCCACCGAGGACGTTCTCGATCTCGTCCTGCATGGCGCCGTAGGAGGCGGCGTCCGCCGGGGRGGTCGCGTCGGAGTCCTCGATGAAGTCACCGAGCACGGAGTCACCATCGTCACCGACCGAGGTCTCCAGGCTGACGGTGTCCTGCGCATACCGGCGCAGCTCCACCACCTGCTCGATCGGCATGTCCAGCTCGAGGGCGAGCTCCTCGTCGGTCGGCTCACGGCCGAGCGTGGAGACAAGCTGGCGCTGCAACCGGGTGATCTTGTTAATCTGCTCGAYCACGTGGACCGGGATGCGGATCGTCCGCGCCTGATCGGCGAGCGCCCGGCCGATGGCCTGGCGGATCCACCAGGTCGCATAGGTCGAGAACTTGTAGCCCTTGGCGTAGTCGAACTTCTCCACCGCGCGGATAAGACCGAGGTTGCCCTCCTGGACCAGATCCAGCAGGGTCATCCCGCGACCGCTGTACTTCTTGGCGACGGAGACCACCAGCCGCAGGTTCGCCGAGACGAGCTGCTGCTTGGCGGCATGGCCGTCCTTGACCAGCAGACCGAGATCACGACGAAGGTCGGCGGGCAGGTCGGGGACGCTCTCGAGCTTGTACTCAGCGAACAGGCCCGCCTCGACCCGCTTGGAGAGTTCGACCTCCTGGGCGGCGTTGAGCAGCGGCACCTTGCCGATCTCGCGCAGGTACATGCGCACGAGGTCGGCGGTACCCGCGTGTTCGGCGGTGGACCGGCTGGCGGCGGTGGCGTCGTCGCTCGCTTCCTCCTCGTCGAGGAGTTCGATGCCAACGGCGTTGAGGCGCGCGATGAGAGCGGGCAACAGTTCAATACCGATGTCCGCGGACTCGAGCACATCACGCAACTCGGAGCGGCTGATCTCGCCGGCCTCGCGACCACGGGCGATGACCTCGGCCACCGCGCTCACATCGAGCTCGTCGGTATCGTCGGGAACAGCGGCCAGCGAACGGCTGGGAGCGGTGCGGACAGGAGGAGCGGCCCGACGAGCACGCCGCGGGCTACGCGGGCGGTTGTCGTCGGTGCGCTCGGCAAGTTCCAGAGCAGGCAGCGTCATCAGTGGCAAATCCGATGGTCGGTGCGGGTGGGTCGTCTCGTTCTGTGCACGTGGGAGGTAACGAACGAAGACGCGGAACCATTCCCCGTGCAGGCACACCCGGACATCAGCGATCGCCGGGCCTACCAAGCAGTGTAGACCCTAGCCCTCGAGACGCTGCACTCGCTGCCGCGAAGACTACCTGGCAGATTCCACCCTGTGGCGCGAACCGCGAACTCTCCTGAGCTTCTCTGGTGGCCGAGCAGCCTGCGGATCAGGCCAACGGCAACTTTAAGTAACAGATCCACTACTCACCGTAGAAGTTTTTTGCGTTCCACCATCCGTGCCATATTTTCTGACGATCACCAGTCGGTGCTAACCCGTAACGGTAGTCGGCAAGCCGACACCCGCGACCCGGCCCGGACCCGGGCTCTCCACCGGGACGGAAGGACCGGCGGGCCGACGCGGGCGCCGCCGCCGACGCCACCCCGACGCCACCCCGACGCCGAGGCGCTCGAGAACGGCGATTCCGTTAGGCGGGCCACACCCGACGGACCCTGCCTCTGTGCACAGCGTGTAACCGCTACTCTCACACGATGTCCGTCCCCAGCCTTCCCGCAGACCTGGCGGCACTACGGGAAACCGCGATCGACGTGCTACGAGACAACGACCTCGGCGACATCACCCGGCCCTCCCCGACGCTCTACCCGCACCAGTGGCTCTGGGACAGCTGCTTCATCGCGATCGGACTGCGCCGTCTCGACCCGGGACGGGCCGCCAAGGAGGTCCTCTCGCTGCTGCGAGGCCAGTGGCCGAACGGCATGATCCCCCACGTGATCTTCGCGGAGACCTCGGACTTCTACCACGCCGGTCCGCAGCGCTGGCGCTGCGACCAGGTGACCACGACCGCCGGCGGAGTGCAGAGCACGGGGGTCACCCAGCCGCCGATGATCGCCGAAGCCGCCGTCCGGATCGCAGCCATGATGACGCCATCCGCCCGCGACGCCTTCTACCGCGCGTTGTTCCCCGGCCTGCTGCGCTTCCACACGTGGCTCTACCTCGAACGCGACCCCGACGACGACGGTCTCGTCACCCTGGTCCACTCCTGGGAGTCGGGGATGGACAACACGCCGGCCTGGATGGAGATCACCAGGCCGGCGGCTCCGCTGGGAGTGCGGGCACTGCGCCGGATCAACGGCGGCGACGCCCTGGACGCGCTGCGGCGCGATTCCAAGGAGGTTCCCMCCGACGAGCGGCTCACCTCGGGAGACCTGTTCACGCTCTACCGGATCGTGCGTGAGCTGCGGCGGGCGCACTACAACTTCCGCGAGATCCGTCGGAGCATCGTCCCCCTCGTCCAGGACGTCGCCTTCAACGCGATCCTCATCCGGGCCAACGAGCACCTCACCGCCATCGCCGCCGAGATCGGCCAGACCATCCCCGCCTGGCTGTGGCGGTCCATGCACAGGACGCGCGAGGCGATCGAGCGGCTCCACGCCGACGGCACCTACTACAGCCGCGACTTCCGGACGGGAACGCTGCTGCGCCACGAGACGATCTCGGGGTTCCTGCCGCTCTATGCCGGGGTCGTGCCCGAGGACCGGGTCGACGAGATGGTCAAGACGCTCACCTCACCGCGCTACTGGTCCCGGTTCGGCATCGCGAGCGTGCCGCTCGACGACCCGGGCTTCCTTCCCCGGTGTTACTGGCAGGGTCCCGTCTGGGTCAACATGAACTGGCTGATTGCCGACGGGCTGGAGCGTTACGGTCGGCTCGACGCCGCGGAGAACCTGCGCCAGAACACGATCGACATGATCGCATCGTCCGGGGCGATGTTCGAGTACTACTCACCCCTCGACGGTTCCGGCGCGGGCAGCAACCGGTTCTCCTGGACCGCGGCGCTCCTGGTCGACCTCCTCGCCGCCGAGCACTGAGCCACACCGCCGAGCACTGTCTCGGAGCAGGGACCCGATGCGGAGCAGGCACCCGATGYGGACCGCGTGCCCGATGCGCATCGGGCACCCGGTCGGACCGGCCGCCGCGACGCCTAGCTGCAGCCGCTGGTCGAACCGCACTGCTCACAGACGTAGCAGCTACCAGCTGGCCGCATGGTCACCCCGCAGGTGAAGCAGAGCGGAGCATCGACCACGGTCTGCGCGACGAGCGACTCGCCGGGCGGTGCCAGCCGCAACTCCCGTGCCACGTACGCCGGGCCGTTCCCTACCGCCGGACCGGGCGGGACGCCCGGGTCACCCCGATCGGCGACGGAAGCCGAGGATCCGGTCACCGCGGCCCCCTGGGATCCGGCCGGGCCGTCGATCCCGGCGGGCTGCGCCGATCGCGCGGCCTCCACCGCCGGCGCTGGACCGTACTGACCCGCGACCCGACGGGCCCGGTCGGCCGCGGTCGAGATGCCGAGTTCGGCCCGCTGATCGGCGTCGAGATAGTCGAGCGCGAGGCGACGGAACAGATAATCCATGATTGACTGGGCGATCCGCACGTCCGGGTCGTCGGTCATCCCAGCCGGCTCGAACCGCATGTTGATGAACTTGCTGACGTACGCCTCCAGCGGCACGCCGTACTGCAGGCCGATCGAGATGGCGATCGCGAACGCGTCCATCACGCCCGCCAGGGTGGACCCCTGCTTCGACATCTTGATGAAGACCTCACCGAGACCGTCGTCCGGGTAGGAACCGGCGGTCAGATAACCCTCGGCCCCGCCGACGGAGAAGGACACCGTCCGCGACGGGCGGGTCTTCGGCAGCCGGCGGCGCACCGGTCGGTACTCGACCTCCACCGGGGCGGGTCCGACGGAGCCGGCGGTCCCGACCGCGTCTCCCGTGCCGACCCCGACTCCCGTGCCGGTCCGGGTGGCGGCCAGCTCGGCGGCCTGCTTCGCCCCCTTGACGTCGGTCAGCGGCTGGCCGACCTTGCAGTTGTCCCGGTAGATGGCGAGGGCCTTCAGGCCCAGCCGCCACCCCTCCAGGTAGATCTGCTCGACCTCGGCGACCGTGGCGGTCGACGGCATGTTCACCGTCTTCGAGATCGCGCCGGAGAGGAACGGCTGTACCGCGGCCATCATGCGGACATGGCCCATCGGGGAGATCGCGCGCTCCCCGATGGCGCAGTCGAACACCTCGTAGTGCTCCGGACGCAGGCCGGGAGCGTCGATGACGTGCCCGTACTCGGCGATGTACTCGACGATCGCCTCGATGGTCTCCTCGGGGTAGCCGAGCGCCTGCAGGGCCGCCGGGACCGTCTGGTTCACGATCCTCATGCTGGCGCCGCCGACCAGCTTCTTCATCTTCACCAGGGCGAGGTCCGGCTCGATGCCGGTGGTGTCGCAGTCCATCGCCAGACCGATCGTGCCCGTCGGGGCGAGCAGGCTGGCCTGCGCGTTGCGCCATCCGTGCTTCTCGCCGACGGTCTGCGCCCGGGCCCATTCCCGGGACGCGACGGCGAGGATCCGGGAGTCCTCGGCGTGCACGCTGCGCACCGCGTCGTTCGCGGCGGCATGCTTGCGCATCACCCGCCGGTGCGCGTCCGCGTTGCGGGCGAAGCCGTCGTAGGCGCCGACGATCCCGGCGAGTTCGGCGGAGCGCCGGTAGGCGGTGGCCGTCATCAGCGAGGTGATCGATGCGGCCAGCGCCCGGCCGCCGTCCGAGTCGTAGGCCCGGGCGCTGGCCATCAGCAGGGCACCGAGGTTGGCGTAGCCGATGCCGAGCTGCCGGTAGGCCCGGCTGACCCTGGTGATCTCCGGCGTCGGGAAGTCGGCGAAGCAGATCGAGATGTCCATCGCGGTAATGATCAACTCGACCGCCGCGACGAACGCCTCGGCGTCGAAGCTGCGGTCCGGGCGCAGGAACTTCAGCAGGTTCAGCGAGGCCAGGTTGCAGCTGGAGTTGTCCAGGTGCACGTACTCGCTGCACGGGTTGGAGGCGCTGATCCGGCCGCTCTCGGGGCAGGTGTGCCAGTCGTTGATCGTTCCGTCGTACTGGATGCCGGGATCGGCGCAGGCCCACGCGGCCTCGGCGATCGTGTGGAACAGCCCGCGGGCGTCCACCGTCTCCAGGACACGGCCGTCGAGGCGGGCCCGCAGGTCGAAGCCGCCGCCGTCGACGACCGCCCGCATGAACTCGTCGGTCACCCGGACGGAGTTGTTGGCGTTCTGGTATTGCACGGAGGCGATGTCGCGCCCGCCGAGGTCCATGTCGAAGCCGGCGTCCCGCAACGCCCGGATCTTGTCTTCTTCCCGGGCCTTCGTCTCCACGAACTCGACGATGTCGGGATGATCGACGTCGAGCACGACCATCTTCGCCGCCCGCCGGGTCGCGCCACCGGACTTGATCGTACCCGCCGAGGCGTCGGCGCCGCGCATGAAGCTCACCGGCCCGGAGGCGGTGCCCCCGGAGGACAGCAGCTCCTTCGAGGACCGGATGCGGGACAGGTTGAGCCCGGCCCCGGAACCCCCCTTGAAGATCAGCCCCTCTTCCCGGTACCAGTTCAGGATCGACTCCATGGTGTCGTCCACGGAGAGGATGAAGCAGTTGTGCACACGGAGGCCGGCGGAGAGGTACTCGCCGCTGTCGGTCTGGATGTCRTAGACCGGCATCGGCCCGCGCGGCTCAATGCGCTCGATCTGCAACCGCTTCACCGGCTTCGCGGCCTGGCCGGGCTGATCGAACGACGCCTCCAGCTTCGCGGCCTTCACCGGATCGAGGAAGCCGATCTCGTCCGCGAACGTCCGCCGGTCACCGGCGTTCTGAATGCCCAGGCTCCAGAGGTCGTGGCGGTCGGGTCGCGGATCCGCCTCGCGGCGTACCCGCGCGAAGATGCCGAACCGGGCGAGCAAACCCTGCACCCCGCGAATGAGGCCCTCGCTGATCATGTCCAGCCCGATCAGCGTCGAGCGCTCCCGGCGGGACACGTAGCCATCGGCCTGGAACAGGCTGCGCAGATAAGCCGCGACAACGGGTAGCGGAGCATCATACAGCCGGGTCGGCACAGTCATCGCCTCGATGGTCAGCGAGGCGTTCGTACCGGCGTACCGACCAACAAAACCGTCCGCCTGCAGCCGGCCCGCGAGCGCCGCCTCGGCGATCTCCCGTGAAGTGATCTCACCCTCGCCCGGGGCGATGGTGCGATGCCACTCGAGGGTGTCCCCGGCCCGCAGYGCGCCGGCGGGGACGAAGGCCCCGGCACCCGCGGAGGTGCTCCGCCACACCAGATGATCGGCGGTGACGTCGAGCGCGTGACCGGCCCTCGTCCAGATCCGCAGGACGTCCTTGACGCCGTTGGACTTGGTCGCGATCACCTGGGTCAGACCGTGCGCGTCGAAGACCTTCATCCCCACCGCGTCCGTCTCCACCAAGGCGCCGATGGGAACCAGACCGGATGGCGTGCTGACGAGGGCGTCATAGGGCTGGCACGCCGAGACCTGCTGCGGCGCGGGGGTTCCCACGTYGAACCAGACCGGCGAGTTGAAGCTGAAGACCTGGTGGAGCAGCATCCAGGTCAGTTCGTGCTCGAAGATCTCGGCGTCGGTGTCCGAGGCGAAGTAGCCGTGCTCGCGGCCGGCCGCGCCGTAGGCGTGCACGACCCGATCGATCAACTGCCGCAGCGACCACTCCCGCCCCGGCGTGCCGGGCGCCCCACGGAAGTACTTGCTGGTAACGATGTTGGAGGCGTTCACCGACCAGAACTGCGGGAATTCCACTCCCCGCTGCTCGAAGTTGACCGAGCCGTCCCGCCAGTTGGTCATGACGACGTCCCGGGACTCCCAGGTGACCTCGTCGTACGGGTGGACGCCGGCGGTGGTACGTGACCGCTGGATCTTCAACCCACTCGCTTTCGCCGCTGACCTGCTCGGCTTCGTGCCGCGGCTGTCGGTCATGACGCTCCTCGTCTTCACTCGTCAGCTTCAACCTTCAACAATGTGTTGTGGGCATCCCCGCCCCAGGCCGCAGCCAGTGGACGTCGGGACGGTGCGGGGCCGGACCTCGACGCACGGCGGTGCCCGCGGGGACGAGCACGCGCACGGCAAACACAYGCACGGCGAACGGCACCAGCCAGGTCGAGCCGGGCCGCATGCGTGCCGTCCGGGAGGTCCGCGGTCCTCGCACGGCCGCGACGCGGGATGTCACCCGTCGCCGGCGGGACCGGGCCGGCACGGCGAGCCAGGGCGATGTATGACGCTTTCGGTCGAGCGGTCCCGGCCCTACCTGCTATGCACCTGCTGGGTGCCGATCACCGGCGAGACATCGACGGCGCCACGCGGGACCGGTCGTGCTGGTCCATCCCGCGTGGTGGGAGGTCCGGCGGCCTCGGAGCGCAACGCGGCGATCGCGGACTCGAAGTCAGTCAACGACTCGAAGGCCAGGTACACCGAGGCGAAGCGGAGATAAGCCACCTCGTCGAGCTCACGGAGCGGACCGAGGATCGCCCGGCCGATCGCCTCCGCGGGYACCTCCGCCGACCCCGACGAGCGGACGGCGTCCTCTACCCGCTGCGCCAGAAGCGCGAGATCATCATCCCGCACCGGCCGGCCCTGGCAGGCCTTGCGGACACCGGCGATGACCTTGGCCCGGCTGAACGGCTCGGCCGCCCCACTGCGCTTGCGAACCTGAAGGGACGCCTCCTCCATCGTAGTGAACCGGCGACCGCAGGACAGGCAGGACCGCCTGCGGCGGATCGCCGAACCCTCCTCGGCCTCCCGACTGTCAACGACGCGACTGTCCGGATGCCGGCAGAACGGGCACCGCACGCGCTACGCCTCCTTCGCCCGCGCCGGAGCCGACCGCCCCGGACCGGGGATGAGGGACACCGTTGAGGACCCGGCATCCACGCCGGACAGACCACCTTGTGGATGGACCGCCAGCTCCCCGCGGAAGACCTGTGGAACAACCTGTGGATGACTTACACCCCGGTAAGCACCAGATGTTGTGTCCAAGGTAGCGCACGGCCCCAGAGATGAGGACAGCACCCCCGTATGGTCCGTGTGGTCCGCATCGCACGTGGCACCGCACGTGGACGAAAGACGACGGTGCGCGAGAACCCTGCGCCGAGACACTCGTGGACCCGGGAAGCCGGGCGTCAGGGAAGGAGTAACGACTGGCCCGGGGCGATCAGTGGTGACCGCAGGTGGTTCAGCCGCATCAGCCGGTCCACCATGACCCGGGTGTCGGCGCTCTCGTCGAGCGCCACTGCCACCTCCCACAGCGTCTCCCCCGGCATGACCAGATGGTGCCGCGGCGCCTCCGCGGTATCCGGCCCGGCAATCGACACCCCAGGCATGATCATGATTGCTACCRCCACGACGACCGCCACGACGATCGATACCACCACCACCCGACCCCGCCGGGTCAGCCGGAGCGGCGGGGGTGCGGGCGGGCGACCCGGCGGGGGTGCGGGCGGGCGACCCGGCGGCCGATGACCCACCCGGTCCCTGGCCATCGACAGGTCGACGACCCGCGCCCTGTGTGCGGATCCCACGGCACCCTCCCGTTCCGACGACACCGAACACCGAAGATCGAACCTTCGTTCGATCGAACGCGTGGTCGATTGTCGCATCGGGAACCGGAAACCGCCAGGGACACGCTCGAACAGACGTTTGAGATTCTGCGACCCGCCGGTTACCGTCGAGTCGGTCGGGTGTGAACCGGGCGGTTTCCCCCGGTCACGGACGGCGGCGAGTCGGTGGGTGACCGCTTCCGGAGCGGGACGGTCCGCCGTGCGGTCGCCGGCCGGCCGGTGGCCGCACGGCGGAAGAAAAACGCGACGAGGAGAGCGGTAAGCGATGACTAGCCAAGGCAGGGGTACGCGCCGGGGCGGAACCCGCGGCAACGTGCGAGCCTTTCCCGAAGGCCCCACGGACGCGGGCCTGACCCCCCGGCAGCGCAGGGTGCTGGAGGTCATCCGGGCCGCGGTGGAGCGGCGCGGATATCCGCCCAGCGTGCGGGAGATCGGTGAGGCGGTCGGCCTCACCAGCACCAGTAGTGTGGCTCACCAGCTCAAGGTGCTCGAGGAGAAGGGCTACCTGCGGCGGGACCCGAACCGCCCGAGAGCGATGGAGGTGCTGACCGTCGAGCACCCCCGGCAACGCGCGGATGTGGGCGCGGGCGCGACGACGGTGGCGGGCACGATTCCCATCGTCGGTGAGGCGGCGCCGGGCACCACCGAAGGAAGCAAGTCGGACGCGGCCTACGTGCCGGTGCTGGGCCGGATCGCCGCCGGTGGCCCGATCCTGGCCGAGCAGGCGGTCGAGGACGTCTTCCCGCTACCCAGGGAGATCGTCGGCGAGGGCACTCTGTTCCTGCTCCGGGTCGTCGGCGACTCGATGATCAACGCGGCGATCTGCGACGGTGACTGGGTGGTCGTCCGCCAGCAGCCGGTCGCGGACAACGGGGAGATCGTCGCCGCAATGATCGACGGGGAGGCGACGGTCAAGCGTCTGCGGGTTCGGGACGGCAAGATCTGGCTACATCCGGAGAACTCGGCCTTCGCCGACATCCCCGGTGAGGATGCGACCATCCTCGGCCGGATCGTGGCTGTGCTCCGCAGGGTTTGATGTGGATCGGCCGGCCGCCCGGCGGGCGGCCGGCCGGGTTGCCTCGCGTCTGATCRCTCCTGGGCTCAGGCCCGGTAGGCGTGCAGCTCCGCCGCGAGTCCCGAGGAAACCCGGGCGGACAGCCGGGTACCGGTCTCGGTGTGCTCCATCGTGAGCACCTCGCCGTTCGCGTGCACCCGGGAGACCAAGTCGCCCCGGGTGTAGGGCACGAGCACGCGCATCTCCACGTCGGGATGCGGCACCCGGGCACAGAGCGCGTCGACCAGCGCGGCCAGCCCCTCGCCCGTGCGTGCCGAGACGAACACGGCGTCCGGGGCGAGCTGGCGCAACCCCGCGACGACCGTCGGCTCCACGGCGTCCACCTTGTTGACGACGATCAGCTCGGGAACGCCGCCCGCGTCGATGTCGTTGAGAACCTCGCGCACGGCGGAGATCTGCGCGGCCGGCTCCGGCGATGATCCGTCCACAACGTGCAGGATGAGATCGGCATCGGCGACCTCTTCCAGCGTCGAGCGGAACGCCTCGACGATCTGATGCGGCAGATGCCGGACGAATCCGACGGTGTCGGTCAGGGTGAAGGCCCGGCCGTCCGGCAGGGTCGCCCGCCGCACGGTCGGATCAAGGGTGGCGAACAGCGCGTCCTCGACCAGGACACCCGCGCCGGTCAGCCGGTTGAGCAGCGACGACTTACCGGCGTTGGTGTAACCGGCGATCGCCACGCTGGGGACCTCACCCCGCCGCCGGGCGGAACGCTTGGTCTCCCGCACGGTCGTCATCGCGGCGAGCTCGCGGCGCAACCGCGCCATCCTGGCCCGCAGCCGCCGACGATCGGTCTCGATCTTCGTCTCACCGGGACCACGGGTACCGATGGGCGCCCGGCCGCCGCCACTGGCCGCGGCCCGCGACATCGACTCACCCCACCCACGCAGCCGGGGCAGCATGTACTGCAACTGCGCGAGCTCGACCTGGGCCTTGCCCTCGCGAGAGGTCGCGTGCTGGGCGAAGATGTCCAGGATGAGGGCCGTCCGGTCGATGACCTTTACTTTGACGACCTCCTCCAGCTGCCGCAGCTGACCCGGGGTGAGCTCGCCATCGCAGACCACCGTGTCCGCGCCGGTCGCCGCGACGACCTCGGCGAGCTCGCGGGCCTTGCCCGAACCGACGTAAGTCGCGGCATCCGGCCGGTCGCGACGCTGCACGAGCGCGTCGAGCACCACCGAACCGGCGGTCGTGGCGAGCGCCGCGAGCTCCGCCATGGAGCTCTCGGCCGACCGCGGGGAACCCGACGTCCATACGCCGATGAGGACGACACGCTCCAGCCGCAGCTGCCGGTACTCGACCTCGGTGACGTCGTCGAGCTCGGTGGCGAGACCGGGAACCCGCCGCAACGCGGCGCGATCCTCCAGGTCGAAACCGTCCCCAGAATCGTCGAAGAAGTTCGGCAGGTAAGACGAATCGGCTTCGGTCGGCTTGATGAGGGATCTGTCGAGAGTGGACGCATCGAAGGCGTCARCAGGAAGTGTCATACCATCCGTTCTCAACGCGGCCCGCTACCGCACCATTCCGCGATCATTCCGTGCCGCTTGCTCCGGCCGGGCCCCACGACCCGGTGGCCCGAGGAGGATCCGCCGGACCGGAAGACCCTGCCGCACTCGTGGCGCGCCTCCCCCTCGTTTCCCGGCGAATCCCGTCGCCAACCAGGGTCCCACGTCACCACGTCGATCGCGAACCGTTTTGCCGCCCCGCCGACGTAGCCTCTGCGACGTGTACCACGAGTACCACGAAAGACGGGCCCACCGCCTCGCCGCGACGATCTGGGACAGCTCGGGCCGCCCGACTCCCCCTGGACACCCCCCGGACACCACGCGGACGACGGCGGACCGGCATCCGGACCGCACCGGACCCTCGGACCGCACCGAGCGCACCGAGCGCACAGGTGTGGTGGGCAGTCGGCGAGTGTTGCCGGACGGATGCATGGACATCATCTGGAGTTCCGACGCCAATCTGATCGTCGCGGGGCCGGACACGGCGGCGAAGCTGGTGCGCTGGGCACCAGGCGTGCGGCACGTCGGGCTCCGCTTCGACTCGGGCTCTGGACCATCCCACCTCGGAGTGGCCGCGGACGAACTGCGCGACCAACGCGTCCCGCTCACCGACCTGTGGGGCGACGGACCGGCGCAGCGACTCGCCGAGCGGCTCGCCATGGCCGCTGATCCCCTGGTCGCATTCGAGTCGTCGATCGCCGCCCGGCCCGTTCACCCGGCGCTCGTGGACCGGTTGGTTCCCGCCGTTCTGGCGGGTGCCCGCGCCCGGGCGCCTGTGGACGACCTCGCGCGCACAGTCGGGCTGAGCGAACGCCAGCTGCTGCGTCGCTGCCGGCGTGTCTTCGGATATGGCCCGAAGACGCTCGCCAGGATCCTCCGGATGCAGGACGCCCTGCACGCGGCGCGGGCCGGCATCCCGTTCGCGGTCGTGGCGGCCGAGGCCGGCTACGCCGACCAGGCGCACCTCGCCCGGGAGGTACGCGCGCTCGCCGGAGTTCCGCCGACTCACCTCATCCGAAATGTCAACGTTCAGGACGAGCTGGACGTCTCGGTGTCGGATGTCGCGGATGTCGCGGCCGCTACGGGCAGTGGGGCGTAGAGGTCGACGTGGTTGCCGTCTGGATCGAGCACGACCGCGTACCGCTGGCCCCAGAAGGCGTCCCAGGGCGGAAGGTGGCCGGCGTGACCGGCGCCGACGAGGTCGGCGTAGACCTCGTCGACCTCGTCCGGCGTGTCGCAGGCGAAGGCCAGCCCGACCCGCGGCGAGCCGGTACCCGCCGACCAGCGCGGATCAAAGGATCGGATGGTCGCCTCGCTGTCGAACGCGAGGCGCGGACCGCCGGGCAGCTGCACCTCGACGTGCGGCTGGGCGTCGGCCCCGGCGGGCAGGTCGAGGCCGAGCCGGCGGTAGAACGCCAGGGACCGGGCCATATCAGCGACGATCACACCGGTCAGGGTGAACGATGGTGGCATGAGGGCACCGTAGGGCAGGCAGGCGGGCCGGGTCTTGYAGGAAACGGACACCTCACCCGACCGGGTCGTGGGCCTCCGCACGGCGCAGCACGCCGTCGAAGACCAGCTCGGCGGGCCCTCGCAACAGCACGGTCTCCGGCTGCCAGATCACGACCAGGCCGCCGCCGGGCACATCCACCTCGACCTCGACCGGCGCACCCGCCGGCCGGGCACCTCGCCGGGCCGCCCAGGCCACCGCGACCGCGCAGGCACGGCGCACCCGCCGGCCGGGCACCTCGCCGGGCCGCCCAGGCCACCGCGACCGCGCAGGCACCGGTGCCGCAGGACGCGGTCTCCCCGACCCCACGTTCGAACACCCGCATCGCCACCCCAGCCGGCCGGTCGACGACGATCTCCACATTCACCCCGTCCGGGAAGTCAACCGGGGAGAAGGACGGTGGTCGGGTCAGGTCGAGCCGACGCAGCCCGGCGACGTCCAGGTCGCCGGCGAAGCAGACCGCGTGCGGATTACCCATCGAGACCGCGGTCGCGGTGAAGTCACGATCGGCGACGGTGACCGGGGCCCCGGGTCCGTCGATGATCCGCGGCGGTCCCATGTCGACCGTGACGTCACCGTCCACCGCGGCCTCGACGAGCCGCAACCCGGCGCGGGTCGCGACGTGGAACCGTCCGGGCTGGGCGTATCCGGCGTCGACGAGGTAGCGGGCGAACACCCGGGCGCCGTTACCGCACATCTCGGCAACCGAACCGTCAGCATTGCGGTAGTCCATGAACCAGCGCGCCCGGCCGGCCAGACCGGCCGCCTCGGGAACCGCGGCGCAGAGCACCACCCGCAGCACCCCGTCGCCCCCGATGCCGGTCCGTCGGTCGCACAGCGCGCGCACCAGGTCCGCGGTGAGGTCGAGGTCCCCGTCGGGATCCGGCAGCAGGACGAAGTCGTTGCCCGTCCCGTGGCCCTTGACGAATCGCAGTTCCAGCTCGTCCCGCACGTCGCCGATCGTACGGGGGATGCCGCTCGGCACCTGACGACCGGGCTCCCGCGGCGGCGTCAGCCGGCTGCGGCCCGCGCCCACTCCCGCATCCGGTCGTCGGAATGCGACGGCTTGTACCAGCGGTCGGGCCGGCCTCGCCCGAGAGCGATCATCCGAGCGTCCTCCACCGGCACCGGCGGACAGAACACCGGTCCGATGGCGCGATCGCAGTCGAGATCCACCACCCGGGACGCCAGGCGCGCGGTGTCGACATCGTCGGCGACGACGGGCAGGCCGCGTTGGTGGGCAAGCCGGACGATGGCCGCGAGCACGGCCTCACCCTCGAGGTCCTTCATCGTCGCCCGCAGGAACAGACCGTCGATCTTGACGAGGTTCAACGGCAGCTGGTCGAGCACGGCCAACGAGCCCAGCCACGTGCCGAAGGACCCGACGGCGATCGCCACCCCGAGGGCACGCAGCCGGGTCAGCAACCGGGGCACCATCGGCGCGGCGAGTCCGAGGGTCTGCTCGCTGAACTCAAGGCCGATCGCCCCGGCCGGCAGCACCCGGCCCGAGACGAGCCGGTCGACCTCGGCCGCGAAGGCGAGGCTGGCAAGCTGGCGGCCATCGATGTTCACCCACAACCGGGGCGGGCGGATCGGCGTCCCGACCGCCATCCGATGCCAGGTGCGCGCCTCGGTCACGGCCATCCGCAGCACCCACTGGTCCACCTGATGGACGAGGCCCGCGGCYGCGGCGATCGGCATGAAATCCGCCGGACCCAGCACCCCGCGTTCCGGGTGCAGCCACCGCGGATGGGCCTCCATCCCCGGCACCGACCCGTTGCGCAGGTCGACCTCCGGTTGGAAGTGCAGCCGCAGAGAACCATCGTCGAAGGCGGCATAGAGCGCGGGGACGAGAGTCAGGTCGGGTGGGGTACCAGCATCGTCGGGTGGGGTACCAGCATCAGAGGTGGGCGCGGTCACATCGATCTCTCCAGACGCCGTGCGGGACCGGCCGCCGCGCACCGGTCACCGGCGACGCCGCGCATTGGCGGCGGCCCCGATCGACCCCGACCCGGTCGGCCGATCACCCGTCAGAGCGAACCCACCAGCCGTCGCACCTGGGTGACATCTGGTTGGTCCAACCAGGCTATCCGGTTATCCCGCCGGAACCAGGATCTTTGTCGACGGGCAAAGCGCCGCGTCGCCGTAATTGTGGCGAGCTTGGYCTGTTCGGCGGAGTCCATTGCGCCGTCGAACCAGGCCAGAACCTGGGCATATCCCAGTGCGCGAGACGCGGTTCGGCCTTCCCGCAGGCCGCATTCCACCAACCTTCGCACTTCGTCAGGAAAACCAGCACCCCACATTTTCTCCACCCGGTCCGCAATCCGTTGGTCGAGATCGGGGCGATCCACGCCGATCTGCACGACCTCATAGACCGAGCGGTGCTCCGGCAGGGTGRCCGTGAAGGTTCCGGTGAGCTCGACGACCTCCAGGGCACGCACGATCCGCCGGCCGTTGCTGGGCAGGATCGCCGCGGCGGCCTGCGGCGCCCGCGCGGCCAGCCGGTCGTGCAGCGCCGGGGCGCCGACGCGGGCCAGTTCCTCCTCCCACCGCGCCCGGACGCCCGGATCGGTCCCCGGGAAGGCAAGATTGTCAAGAACCGCGCGGACGTAGAG
Source organism: Frankia sp. KB5 (assembly GCF_002099325.1). Lineage (NCBI taxonomy): Bacteria > Bacillati > Actinomycetota > Actinomycetes > Frankiales > Frankiaceae > Frankia > Frankia sp. KB5. The sequence continues at coordinate 23,772 of NZ_MRUJ01000107.1, forward strand.
CCCGGAACCGCCGACCAGCACCGGAATGCGCCCGGCGGCGAGCAGGCCGTCGATTATCCGGCGGGCGTCCGCCTGGAAGCTCGCGACGTCCGCGGGATGCGTCACGTCCCACACGTCGAGCAGATGGTGGGGCACCCCGCGACGCTCCGCCTCGGGAACCTTGGCGGTACCGATGTCCATCCCACGGTAGAGCTGCATCGAGTCCGCGTTCACCACCTCGCCGCCGAGGGCGAGCGCGATCTCGATGCCGAGGTCACTCTTGCCGCCGGCGGTCGGCCCCACGACCGCCACCACCGGTCCCCGGCGCGGTTCCTCCTGCCCGTTCATCCTCGCTCGGCAACATCCCGTGTCCAGAGGGCAACCAGATAGCCGACACCATACGGCGCGTCGTCATACCGGAGGTCACTGTTCCATGACCCCGGGCCCAGGGACCCCGGGCCCGGGGACGCCGGGCCCGGGCCGTCCCGGGTCGCGGCGAGCAGGGCGCCGGCCAGGACCTGCCAGGACGCCCGGCCCGCGGCGAGCAGCTCCCGGGCCAACCCCGGGTCCAAGGCGAGCAGGCCGGCCGGATCCCCTGCGGCCAGCGCCGCGGCGGCGGTCGCGTCGAACGCCGCGGCCCGTGGGTCCAACCCGCCGGGAGCCTTCAGCGTGCGACAGGCCGAGCCGTCGCCCATCACGAGCAGGGCGAGGCGCTCCTGCGGAGCGGAGCCCGCGACCAGCCGCGATCCGAGTGCGACGGCCCCGTCCGGGGAGATCTCCGCGGGCACCCCGACGGCGGTGCGGGCGCCGGGCCAACCGACGACGCCCAGCAGCCAGGCGCCGATCGTGATCGACAACGGTAGAGCGGGCGACGACAGGACGGACGACGGCTCGGGGGCCGGCGCGGTCGGGCCAAGATCCACCCGGAGATCCACCCCGAAGCCGGCCAGCGACCCGGACGCGGCGGGGCCGTAGGACACCTCGGTCGCCGCGTCACCCACCACCACGATCGTGTCCGGCTCGGCGGCACACAGCAGGCGCACCGCGTCCACCGCGACGGCCCGCGCCTCGACCGGCTCACCACGGCCGACCTCGGGAACCAGCAACGGAGGATGAGGACAGACCGCGGCGGCGACGAGGGTCATCGACGTACCGGAGTACAGCAGGCGTCCGCGCCGGCCGACGCCGCGTCGGCCGACGCCGGGCCGACGGGATCGGGCGAGGACGGCCGCAGGGACGGGATGCCCAGGGTGACGATCGGCCGTCCGTCTGCCGGCTGCTGCGCGGCTGCCGCACCGCCACCGTCACCGTCACGCCCGAGCGCCCACGCGTCCCCCGCACGGGTCGCCCGGTGGGACCGCAGGGGGCCGTCGGCGGTGAGGTGATGGGGTGCTGCCCGCGTCACCACCGTCTCGACGACGTCGCCCGGGCGCACCGTAGGCGCGACCGCCACCGCGACCGCGGGCGCGGCGCCGCCCGCCCTCGGGCCCGAGCCGGTGGACGAGCTCGCGGCCTCGTCCGCGCGGAAGTGCACGAGCCGTCCGTCCCGAGCCCGRCCGGACATCCGGCCGGTGGCGCCGTCCTTGCGCCCCTCCCCCTCCGAGACCAGCACCTCGACCCGCCGGCCGACCAGGGCCCGGTTCTCCGCCCAGGAGATCTCGTCCTGCAGGGCCACCAGCCGGGTATACCGGTCGGCCACGGTCGCCCGGTCCACCTGGGCGTCCATGGTCGCTGCCGGGGTGCCCGGGCGAGGCGAGTACTGGAAGGTGAAGGCGCCGGAGAACCGGGCCGCCCGCACCACGTCGAGGGTATCGGCGAAGTCCGCCTCGGTCTCGCCAGGGAAGCCGACGATGATGTCGGTGGTGATGGCCGCGTCGGGCATGGCCGCCCGCACCCGCTCGACAATGCCGAGGAAACGGTCCCGACGGTACGAGCGGCGCATGCGGCGCAGCACGGTGTCCGACCCGGACTGCAACGGCATGTGCAGCTGGTGGCACACGTTCGAGGTGGTCGCCATGGCCTCGATGACGTCGTCGGTGAAGTCGCGCGGATGCGGTGAGGTGAATCGGACACGTTCGAGACCGTCGACGCGACCGCAGGCGGCCAGCAGCTTCGCGAAGGCACCGGGATCGCCCAGCGAGCGCCCGTAGGAGTTGACGTTCTGTCCCAGCAGTGTGATCTCCAGGGCGCCCTCCGCGACCAGGGCCTCGACCTCGGCGAGCACGTCGCCCGGCCGGCGGTCACGCTCGCGGCCACGCAGGCTGGGGACGATGCAGAAGGTGCAGGTGTTGTCACATCCCACGCTGATGCTGACCCAGGCCGAGTGATGGCTGGCCCGCCGGGTCGRCAGGGAGCTCGGGAAGACCTCCAGGGCCTCGGCGATCTCGACCTGGGCCGCCGCGTTGTGCCGCGCGCGCTCCAGCAGCACGGGCAGTCGGTGCAGGTTGTGCGTGCCGAAGACCACGTCAACCCAGGGCGCCCGGTCGAGGATCGCGGCCCGGTCCTTCTGGGCGAGGCAGCCCCCGACCGCGATCTGCATGCCCGGATGGCCCTTCTTCACCGGGACTAGCTGGCCGAGGTTGCCGTACAGGCGGTTGTCGGCGTTCTCCCGCACCGCGCAGGTGTTGAACACGACCACATCCGCCTCGCCGCCGGGATCGACCGGGGAGTAGCCGGCGGATTCCAGCAGCCCACAGAGCCGTTCGGAGTCGTGGACGTTCATCTGGCACCCGAACGTGCGGACCTCGTAGCTGCGGCCGTTCACCCGACCAGCCTACGGCGCGTGCACCGGGCCGTAGCCGGGTCCGGGGTCGAGTCTGGGGTCTGGGCTGGGTTGGGGTCTGGGCTGGGTTGGGGTCTGGGCTGGGTTGGGGTCTGGGCTGGGTCCGGCGGGGACGGGATCGCGTCGCGGGCCGCCTCTCCTGCGGGGCCGGGACCCTCCCCGTCGGGAGCTGAGGCGCCCCACCCCGGCCTGGACACCGCCCGAGATATCAGGCAACACCCCGCTCGATATATTTGCATAGCTGCAGGGATACTATTCTCGAATGTTCCCGTCAGTGCGCCGAAATCCGCGCGAGACGACCGCTCCAGCTGTCGGCTCCACGACTGATCCGCGCGCCTGGCCGTTCCATCATGAGGCCGCCGGGACGCTCGGCCCAACACCACACCGCCATTGTGTCGGGAGGTCGACATGCCTTTGGTGACTCTGGAAGGCGTCGGGAAGTCGTTCGGCGACAACCGGGTCCTGGCCGACGTCGACCTGTCCGTCGAGGCGGGCGAGGTCGTCATCATCATCGGGCCCTCGGGGTCGGGGAAGTCGACCCTGTGCCGCTGCGTCAACCGGTTGGAAACGATCGACGAGGGCCGGATCCTCTTCGAGGGCCGTCCCCTGCCCACGGAGAGCCGTGAGCTCGCCCGGATGCGATCACGGGTTGGAATGGTGTTCCAATCGTTCAACCTCTTCGCGCACAAGACGGTGCTCGAGAACGTCACCCTGGGACCGGTCAAGGTCCTGGGGCACAACCGCTTGCAGGCCCGCGCCCGGGCCCAGGAACTACTGGAACGCGTGGGGATCGCCGACAAGGCGGACCGGTTGCCCCGCCAGCTCTCCGGCGGCCAGCAGCAGCGCGCCGCCATCRCCAGGGCGCTGGCGATGGATCCCGTGCTCATGCTCTTCGACGAACCGACCTCGGCGCTCGACCCAGAGATGATCTCCGAGGTGCTGGACGTGATGAGGTCGCTGGCCACCAGCGGCATGACCATGATCGTCGTCACCCACGAAATGGGATTCGCGCGCTCCGCCGCGGACCGGGTGGCCTTCATGGCGGACGGTCGCATCCTCGAGATCGCCCCGCCGGAGAGTTTCTTCGCCGCGCCGCGGACCGAGCGCGCCCGGGACTTCCTGGCCCRGGTCCTGCAGCACTGAACCTCCACCGACCCGACCCGGTCACGCCCACCGCCCACCGCGCCGCCGGCACCCGGAGGCACACCAGCAGGCACGCACCACCAGCAGGCACGCACCACCAGAGGGACGCAGTTCCTCAGGGGGACACACACCACCCGACGCCAGATCACCTGCTCCGGACCCGCGGTCCGGAGCACTGCGAGAGGATCGGTCATGCGTACACCGTTCAGCCGGACGCGACGCCCCGCCGCCGGGCATCCCAACGGGAGCTCCGGCGGGATGTCACGCGAACGCCGCCGCAGGCGCGGCGGCGCGCTCCTCGCCGGCGCGACGCTGCTCGCCGCCCTCGGACTGAGTGCCTGTGGGAGCAGCGGCGATGACACCTCGACACCCACCCCCTCGGTGACCTTCACCGCCGGCACCACCATGGCCCGGCTGCACGACGCCGGAAAGATCATCATCGGGACGAAGTTCGACCAGAACCTGTTCGGGCTGAAGAACCTCAGCGGCCAGCCCGAGGGCTTCGACGTCGAGATCTCGAAGATCGTCACGGATGCCCTGGGCATCCCGCGCGACAAGGTCTCCTACGTGGAGACAGTGTCGGCCAACCGTGAACCCTTCATCCAGCAGGGCCGGGTCGACCTCGTGGTGGCCACCTACACAATCAACGACAAACGAAAGAAGGTCGTCGACTTCGCGGGGCCGTACTACGTCTCCGGCCAGTCCATCATGGTCTCGAAGAACAACACCGACATCACCGGCAAGGACACCCTTGCCGGCAAGAAGGTGTGCTCGGTCAGCGGATCCACGCCGGCCGAGAACATCCGCCGGGTGGCGCCCACCGCCCAGCTCGTGCTGTTCGATGTGTACAGCAAGTGCGCCGACGCGTTGAAGAACGGTCAGGTCGACGCGGTCACCACGGACAAGGGCATCCTGCTGGGTCTCGTCGACAAGGACCCTGACGCCTTCAAGGTGGTGGGTGGCACCTTCACGAAGGAGCCCTACGGCATCGGCCTCAAGAAGGGTGACGACGCGTTCCGGAACTTCATCAACGACACGCTCGAGGCCGCTTACAAGGACGGGCGCTGGGAGAAGGCGTACACCTCGACCCTCGGCAAGGTGGAGCCGACCGTGCCCACTCCCCCGGCCGTCGACCGGTACACGTCCTGATCCGCTCCGCGGGTCGAGGGCCGTTGAGCGGCGGCCGTTGACCGGTAGCAGGTGATCGATATCAGGTGACCGGCACCGGCTGAACGGCATCCGCCGATCATCGCTCGGGGCACGACCGGTCGGCCTCACCCGCGCCGACCGGTCGTCCACCCGCCACCGCATGAGGGAGGACAGCGATCGACGCCGTCATCGACAACCTCGACATCTTCGCCGAGGGCTTCCGCCGGACGGTCGGGCTAAGCCTGTTCGCGTCCGTGGCTGCGCTGATCCTCGGTACCGTCCTCGCGGCGATGCGGGTCTCCCCCGTGCCCCCGCTGCGCTGGACCGGCACCGCCTACGTGCAGACGGTCCGCAACACCCCGCTGACCGTCGTGTTCTTCTTCGTGGTGTTCGTCCTGCCACAGCTGGACATCGTCTTCTCGTATTTCACGTTCGCGGTGGTCGCGCTCTCGATCTATCACGCCGCGCTGGTCTGCGAGGCGGTGCGTTCCGGGATCAATGGGGTCGACCTCGGTCAGGCCGAAGCGGCTCGTGCGCTGGGCCTGACCTTCTCCCAGACACTACGAATGATCATTCTTCCGCAGGCGTTCCGCAACGTGCTGCAACCGCTGGGCAGCGTGGTGAGCGCACTGATCCGCAACACCTCGATCGCCGCGGCGTTCGGCGTCCAAGAGCTGACCGGCATGGTCCAACGGCTCACGACCGCCAATCCGGACGCGGTGATCGCCGTGCTGCTCGGCGGCGTGGTGGCATACTTGATCCTCACCGTGGTGCTGGCAGCCGGGCTGTCCCTGGCCGAACGACGGGTGGCGAGGGCGCAATGAGCACCGAGATCATCCTGGCCGATCCACCGGGTCCGCGTGGTCGGCGTCGCATCCTGATCGCGAGCGTGGTGGCCGCCGCTGTCCTCGTCGGGCTGGTCACGCTGGCGGTGCTCCGCCTCGCCGACTCTGGCCAGCTCGACGGCAAGCGCTGGAGTGTCTTCGTCGATCAGCCGGCGCTACGCACCCTGCTGTGGAACGGGCTGCTCGACACGCTGCGCGCCGCGCTGACCGCGATGCTGTTCGCCTCGGCGGTGGGGACCCTGCTTGCCCTGGCCCGGCTGTCCCGGCGCCGGGCGGTACGCATCCCGGCCACGCTGCTGGTGGAGCTGTTCCGCAGCCTGCCCGTCCTGATGCTCATCCTGTTCGCCTACCTCGGTCTGCCGGCGCTCGGCTGGCGGCTCTCGGCGTTCTGGGCCCTGGTCATCGGGCTGACCGCCTACAACGGGGCGGTGCTCAGCGAGATCTTCCGCGCCGGGATCCAGTCGGTCGACCGGGGGCAGACGGAGGCCGCGGCGGCGGTCGGGCTGCGGCCGGTCCAGATCTTCCGCCTCATCCAGTTTCCCCAGGCGATCCGGCGGATGAGCCCGACGCTGGTGAGCCAGCTGGTGACGTTGCTCAAGGACACCTCGCTGGGCTACGTCATCGCCTACAGCGAGCTGCTGCGGTCGGGGCGCGGGGCGGTCGAGTATCTGGGCAGCAGGTACGCCCTGCCCATTTACACCGTCATGGCGGTGATGTACATCGTCACCAACGGGTTGCTGTCGCTGCTGGCCCGATGGCTGGACCGCAGCCAGGACCGCCGCCTCGGCGGCCGCGTTCCGGCTCAGCGGGCGGTGCCCACCGCACGGGTCTCGCGCACGACGGTCACCCGGATCTGACCCGGATAGGTGAGCTCCTCCTCGATCTGCCTGGCGACGTCCCGGGCGAGCAGATGGGCGGCGAGATCGTCGATCTCCTCGGGCACGACCATGACACGCACCTCCCGGCCGGCCTGCATGGCGAACACCTTGTCGACACCCGGACGGTCACCGGCGATCTGCTCGATGCGCTCGAGCCGTTTCACATACGACTCCAGGCTGTCGCGGCGGGCGCCAGGCCGGCCACCGGAGATCTGGTCGGCGGCCTGGGTCAGCACCGCGCAGATCGAGCGGGGTGCGACCTCGTTGTGATGGGCCTCGATCGCGTGCACGACCTGCTCGTCCTCACCGTAGCGACGGGCCACATCCGCCCCGATCAACGCGTGAGAGCCCTCGATCTCGTGGGTGAGCGCCTTGCCGAGGTCGTGCAGCAGAGCCGCTCGTTTCGCGAGTGGAAGCGGCATGCGCAGCTCGGCGGCCATGATTCCGGCGAGGTGGGCGCTTTCGATCAGGTGCGCGAGCACGTTCTGGCCGTAGCTGGTTCGGTAACGCAACTGGCCCAGCAGGTTAACCAGCTCGGGGTGCATCTCGGAGATGCCGGTCTCAAGCAGGGCGTCCTCGCCCGCCCGCACGCACCGCTCGGCCACCTCGAGCTGGGCGCGGGCGTACTCCTCCTCGATGCGGTGCGGATGGATCCGGCCGTCGGACACCAGAGCCGCCAGCGTGATGCGACCGACCTCGCGACGCACCGGATCGAAGCAGCTCAGCAGCACCGCCTCGGGCGTGTCGTCGATGAGCACGTTGACCCCGGTGACGGACTCGAAAGCCCGAATGTTGCGCCCCTCCCGCCCGATGATCCTGCCCTTCATCTCATCGCCGGGAAGATGCAGGACCGTCACGACGGACTCGGTGGTCTGGTCGGACGCGACCCGTTGGATGGCGGTGGTCACGATCCTGCGGGCGCGTTCCTCACCCTCCTCCTCGGCCCGGGCCTCGATCTCGCGGACCGTCAGCGCCGCCTCCCGCCGGGCCTCCTGCTCGATGACGGCGATCAGCTCTCCCCTGGCCTGCCCGGCGGTGAGCCCGGCCACCTGCTCCAGCGCGGCATGACGGGCACGTTCGAGGTCGGCCACCTCGGCCGTCCGACGGGTCAGGTCGTTCTCCCGGTCGAGCAGGTCGCGGTCGCGGTCCGCCAGCCGGCGACCATGATCGTCGAGGCTGGCCATCCGGTCCTCGACGCGCTGTTCCCGGGCGGCTATCGCAACCTCCCGGCTCTGCAGTTCCGTCCGCCAGGCCTGCTGCTCACCGTCGAACGCCGCCCGAGTCGCGGCGATCTCGGTCCGGGCGGCCTCCTGCTCGGCGCGGACGGACTCTCTCGCCGCGGCCTGGACTCGCGAGGTTTCGACCGCCGCCTCGGCGAGCATCCGCTCGCGCAGTAGGGCGACATCCTCCTCGCCGCGCCGCCGGATCTCGGCGGCATCCCGCTCAGCCCGCGCCAACCGTTCCGCCGCCTCCCGTTCGGCTCGGGCCACAATCTGCGCCGCCTCCTCCGCGCTACCACCATGAGCCGCGCGGAGGCCGCCGTCGGAGCGACCGGCGGTCACGGCCGAATCCCCGGTCCGCGCGGCGGTGCCGTCCCGATCGGCGGGTGAGTCGGCGTCCGTCGTGGCCGGAGCACCGGAACCCTCCCAGGGGGCGGGCAGGACCCGGACCGTCGGCTCCTCGTCAAAGTCCGCCGGACCCGTCACGTCCCCGACGCCCCGGGCGGCCGGGGTTCGGGGCACCACCGGAGCGGGGTCGGGTACCTTGTCGACCCGGGTCGCCCGGACCAACCGCGCCACGGCGAGGATCAGAACGCTCAGGACAACAAGTACGAGTGACAACAGGACGACGAGGACGCCCTCCATCGCTGCTCCCTCCGCTTCCGTCGGACCCGCACAGGCGGGCTGGAGCGGCGAAGGACCCTCGTCTCGGCACGATCACAGCCGTAGAGGGGCAGCACGCGGATTACGCCATTGCGATATKGAGCCCGGACGGCCTCCCGAACCGGCCAATCCAACGTCGACCGGCCGGCGGGCATACCGCCTTCGAGCACCCACGCGCAGCGGCTGCCTCCGTGTGAGTTGGACGAGCTATCAAGACCGCGTCGCCGCGGGAGTCCTGTCACCTTTCAAGAAAGACTAGGTCTCGCACAATCCCTGGTCAAGAAATAAGGGCACATTGACGGCCCAGGCTCAATCTCCCCACCACTCACACCGAGCCGTCGTCTTCGTCGCCATCGACCACCCAGCCCATCCGACCTCCGCCGTCGGGCCCCTGAGCGACCTGCTCGCTCACGACCCGGACCGCCAGTTCGACCGGATAGCCCTTTCGGGTCAGCATGGCGAGGAGCCTTCGGGTACGAACCTGCTCGGGCAGGCGGTCCATCGACCGCAGCCGACGAAGGACGAGCTCGCGGGCGCTCTCCTCCTCGTCGTCCGCTCCGACCAGCGCCATGGCGGCCTCGACGGTGTCCGGATCCACTCCCCGCTTACGCAGCTCTGTGGCCAGGGCCTGCCTACCCAGCCCACGACGGGCCCGAGCGGAGGAGACGAAGGCGGCAGCGAAGGCCTCGTCGTCGATTAGACCGACGGCGGCCAACCGGTCGAGGACCACAGCGGCGATCTCATCGGTGACCCCCCGTCGCCGCATGGTCGCCGCAAGCTCCGCTCGGCTCCTCGCTCTGGTCGCCAGCTGATGCAGACAGATCTCCCGCGCGACCGAGATCGGATCCTTCGGCCGCGGCCCCCCGTCCACCACGACCACCGTCCGGGCGAATGACGGACCGGCCGCGGYATTCCCCGGATCTGCTCCTGCCATCGGCTACAGATCGACCGGAACGGGCGCCACGGCATCGGATTCGAGACTGGGCAGGATGCCGAGCTTCTCCTTGATCTTCTTTTCGATCTCGTTCRCCAGATCGGGGTTGTCCCGCAGAAAAGACCGGGCGTTCTCCTTGCCCTGGCCGAGCTGATCGCCGTCGTAGGTGTACCAGGCACCGGACTTACGAATAATGCCGTGCTCGACACCCATGTCGATCAGGGAACCCTCCCGACTGATACCGCCTCCGTAGACGATGTCGAATTCGGCGGTCCGAAACGGCGGCGCCACCTTGTTCTTCACCACCTTGACGCGGGTCCGGTTACCCACGGCCTCCGTGCCGTCCTTGAGAGTTTCGATACGACGGACATCGAGGCGCACCGACGCATAGAACTTCAGTGCCTTACCACCGGTCGTGGTCTCCGGGGAGCCGAACATCACCCCGATCTTCTCGCGCAACTGGTTGATGAAGATCGCGGTCGTACCGGAGTTCGCCAGCGCCGCGGTCATCTTGCGCAGGGCCTGGGACATCAGGCGGGCCTGGAGGCCGACGTGACTGTCCCCCATCTCGCCCTCGATCTCGGCCCTCGGGACCAGCGCGGCCACCGAGTCGATGACGATGATGTCCAGCKCGCCAGACCGGACGAGCATGTCCGCGATCTCCAACGCCTGCTCGCCGGTATCAGGCTGGGAGACCAGCAGACCGTCGGTGTCGACGCCGAGCTTTCCCGCGTACTCGGGGTCGAGCGCGTGCTCGGCGTCGATGAACGCCGCGATACCACCAGCCGCCTGCGCGTTCGCCACCGCGTGCAGGGCGACGGTCGTCTTCCCGRACGACTCCGGGCCGTAGATCTCAATGATGCGCCCCCGCGGCAGCCCGCCGATGCCGAGCGCGACATCCAGAGCAATCGAACCGGTGGGGATGGCCTGGACCGGCGGCCTGGTGTCGTCCCCCAACCGCATGACCGATCCCTTGCCGAACTGCTTGTCGATCTGCGCCAAGGCGTTATCCAACGCCTTCTCACGGTCGAGTCCTGCCATTGGAGTTACTCCATGCTGAGGTCGTCGAGTCTTGGCCACGAGGATGACGTTAGGCCGTGGGTCCGACAGTTTCGAGAGTCGAGGATGATCTGTGGACAAGTAGCCGCACGAGGACGACTCTAGACGAACATGCGTTCGACGACCCGACGACACGCCGGACGGTGGCTCAGCGCTCCCGCGCCGGCACATCGAACTCCTCGCACACGGCCCGCCAGACGGTCTTGGCATCGTCACCACGGGCCAGGGCCACCTCGACCGTCGCGCCACCGAGACCGGGCAGCACATGATCACGCGCAAACGACTCCGCGTACGCGGAACCGAACCGTGTGTTCATCTTCGCCCAGAACTCGGTCAACCGCACTTCGCCAGTGTGCACCGTCCGGACGGGACGGGACCACCCAAGGGGGTCCTGGTCGGGGATCCCCACCGGGGGTCCCCACCGGCGGAACCGCGGCCACGGGAAGCACGACCGCGGGAAGCACGACCGCGGGAAGCACGACCGCGGGAAGCACGACCGGGTCGAGGCCGGGCCCCACGGCGGGCCCGTCATGAACCACACCGGCGGAAGGTTGTCGGTCCCTCGACGCAGACTGGTCAACGTGCCCAGCTTCGCTTCCCCCGATCCGCCGGATCCGCTCACGGCGTTCTCCGCCCCGACCCGGAGCTGGTTCGGCGCGGCCTTCACCGCCGCGACCCCCGCCCAGCGGGGCGCGTGGGAGGCGATTCGCACCGGCGGCAACGCGCTGGTCGTCGCACCCACGGGTTCGGGGAAGACACTGGCCGCCTTCCTGTGGTCGCTGGACACCCTGGCCCGCTCGGCGCCGCCGGCCGAGCCCACCCGGCGCTGCCGGGTGCTGTACGTCAGYCCACTCAAGGCGCTGGCCGTCGACGTCGAACGGAACCTGCGGGCACCGCTCGCGGGGATACGCTCCGCCGCGCAACGGCTCGGTCTGCCCCAGCCGGACGTGACCGTGGGTCTGCGGTCGGGCGACACCCCCGCCGCCGAACGACGCGGTTTCGGCACCCGGCCCCCCGACGTCCTGATCACCACCCCGGAGTCGCTCTTCCTCATCCTCACCAGTGCCGCGCGGGAGTCGCTGCGCGGCGTCCGGACAGTGATCGTCGACGAGGTCCACGCGGTGGCGGGCACCAAGCGCGGCGCCCACCTCGCGCTGAGCCTGGAGCGTCTGGACGCCCTGCTGGACACCCCGGCCCAGCGGATCGGCCTGTCCGCCACGGTGCGGCCGGTCGAGGAGGCCGCCCGATTCCTGGGCGGAACGGCCCCGGTGGCGGTAGTCCGCCCGCCCGCGGCCAAGACCCTCCAGATCGACGTCGTGGTGCCGGTCGAGGACATGACCCAGCTCGGCGGACAGCTCCTCGACGGGTCCCCGGACGGCTCGGCGGCCTCCGCCCCGCACCGAGCGTCGATCTGGCCGGCGGTCGAGCAGCGTGTCCTCGACCTCGTGTTGGCTCATTCCGCCAGCATCGTCTTCGCCAACTCGCGCCGGCTCGCGGAGCGACTCTGCGCCCGGCTGAACGAGCTGTACGCCGAGCGGCTCGCCGCGGCCACCGCCGCGGACGAATCCGTGGCCGGGGACGGGCCGGGGGAAGCCGGCCGGACGTCCCCCGCGGCGCTGATGGGCGCCTCGGGCCAAGGCGGCGGCACGGCGGGCTGGCCGGAGATCGCGCGGGCCCACCACGGCAGCGTGAGCCGCGAGCAACGGGCCGGAATCGAGGAGGATCTCAAGGCTGGCCGGCTGCCCGCGGTCGTCGCGACCTCCAGCCTGGAACTCGGCATCGACATGAGAGCCGTCGACCTGGTCGTGCAGATCGGGTCCCCGCCGAGCGTCGCCGCCGGGATGCAGCGCACCGGCCGCGCGGGCCACCAGGTCGGCGCCGCCAGTCGCGGCGTCATCATCCCGAAGCATCGCAGCGACCTGCTCGAATGTGCCGTGGTCGCCGAGCGGATGCGCTCGGGGGCGATCGAGCGGCTGCGGTACCCGCGCAACCCCCTCGACGTGCTGGCGCAGCAGATCGTGGCAATGACGGCGATGGAGGACTGGCACGTTGACGAGCTCGGCGCGCTGGTCCGGCGCACCGCGACGTTCGCGACGCTGCCGACCTCCGCCTTTGAGGCGGTCCTGGACATGCTCGCCGGCCGCTACCCCTCCGACACGTTCGCCGAGCTGCGCCCCCGCATCACCTGGGACCGCGTCACCGGGATCCTCACCGCCCGCCCGGGCGCCCAGCGGCTCGCCGTGACCAGCGGAGGCACCATTCCCGACCGGGGCATGTTCGGCGTCTTCCTCGTCGGGGAGCGCTCCAGCCGGGTCGGGGAACTCGACGAGGAGATGGTCTACGAGTCGCGGGTCGGCGACGTGGTGCTCCTCGGCTCATCCAGCTGGCGCATCGAGGAGATCACCGCCGACCGGGTCCTGGTGACGCCGGCTCCGGGACGGCCCGGCCGGCTCCCCTTCTGGCATGGCGACGCCCCAGGCCGACCCGCCGAACTCGGCCGCGCGCTCGGCGCGTTCCTGCGCGAGATCACCAGGTTGCCGGCGCAGGCGGCGGCCGACCGCGTCCGGGCCGCCGGCCTCGACGACCGGGCCACCGCCAACCTGCTGCGCTACCTCGACGAGCAGAAGGCTGCCGTCGGCCGTCTCCACGACGATCGGACGATCGTCGTGGAGCGTTTCCGGGACGAGATCGGCGACTGGCGCCTGGCGGTGCACTCCCCGTTCGGTGCTCCGGTGAACGCGCCCTGGGCGCTCGCCCTGGGCGCCCGGCTGCGCGAGCGGTACGGGGTCGACGTCCAGATCATGCACACCGACGACGGCATCGTCGCCCGGATCCCGGATGCCGCCGAGCCGCCCGGCGCCGATCTCGCGCTGTTCGAGCCGGACGAGATCGACGCGATCGTACGGGCGGAGATCGGGAGCAGCGCCCTGTTCGCCAGCCGGTTCCGCGAGTGCGCCGGGCGGGCCCTGCTGCTGCCCCGCCGGACCCCGGGGCGGCGGACCCCGCTGTGGCAGCAGCGCCAGCGCAGCGCAGCGCTGCTGTCCGTCGCCGCGACGTTCGCCAGCTTCCCCGTCGTGCTGGAGACCATGCGAGAGTGCCTGCAGGACGTGTTCGACGTTCCGGCGCTCGCGGAGCTGATGCGCGAGGTGTCGGCCCGCACGCTGCGGGTGGTGGAGGTGGAGACGCCGTCCCCGTCTCCGTTCGCCTCCGCCCTGCTGTTCGGCTACGTCGCCGCCTTCATGTACGACGGGGACGTACCGTTGGCCGAACGCCGGGCGCAGGTGCTGTCGCTGGACAGCTCCCTGCTGGCCGAGCTCCTCGGCGAGGCGGACCTGCGGGAGCTGATCGATCCAGCGGCGCTCGCGCAGGTCGCCGCCCAGCTCACGCGGCTCGCCCCGGACCGCCACGCCCGCGATGTCGAGGGAGTGGCCGACCTGCTGCGAATGCTCGGTGACCTCACGACCGAGGAGGCGGTCGCCCGGGGTGCCACCCCGGGCTGGCTCGCCGAGCTCGAACAGACCCGCCGGGCCCTGCGGGTCCGTATCGCCGGCGAGGAGCGGTGGGTCGCGATCGAGGACGCCGGCCGGCTGCGCGACGCCCTGGGCGTACCGCTGCCGGTGGGAGTTCCCGACGCCTTCACCGAACCGGTGCGTGACCCTCTCGGCGACCTGATCTCCCGCTATGCCCGTACCCACGGACCGTTCGACACCGAGGAACCGGCCGCCCGGCTGGGGCTGGGCACGGCGGTGGTCGCCGGTGTCCTGGACGGGCTGGTCCGCAGCGGCCGCCTCGTCCGCGGTGAGCTGCATCCCGACCGCGGCGGTGAGCAGTGGTGCGACGCGGGCGTGCTGCGGGCGCTGCGACGACGCAGCCTGGCCGCCCTGCGCAAGGAGGTCGAGGCGGTGCCGCCCCGGACCCTCGGTGCCTTCCTGCCGGCCTGGCAGTCGGTCACCAGCGGACGTGGCCGGGGGGTGGACGGTGTGCTGCGCGCCGTCGAGCAGCTGCAGGGCGCGCTGATCCCGGCGAGCGCATGGGAACAGCTCGTCCTCCCGGCCCGCGTCGCCGACTACTCACCGACGATGCTCGACGAGCTGTGCTCCGCCGGCGAGGTGCACTGGGCTGGCGCCGGCGGGCTGCCCGGGGACGACGGCTGGTTGACCCTGGTCCTCGCCGACACCGCGCCCCTGCTGCTGCCTCCGCCCGACCCGGAGATCGCCTCGGGTCCGCTGCACACCGCGATTCTCGACGCGCTCACCGGCGGGGCGGCCCTGTTCTTCCGGGCGCTGTCCGACCGGATGGGCTCGCTCGACGACACGGCGCTCGCTACCGCGCTCTGGGATCTCGTCTGGGCGGGGCGGGTAACCAACGACACCCTCGCCCCGCTGCGTGCCCTGCTGGGTTCCGCCGGCCGTCCGTACCGTGCCCCCCGTCCCCGGGCGGCACGGTACGGACGGCCGGCGATGCCGCGGCGGGCCGGCCCCCCGACGGCCGCCGGCCGCTGGTCGCTGCTGCCCGAGCGGGACACCGACCCGACCCGGCGCGCCCACGCGCTGGCCGAGGCGCTGCTCGAGCGCCACGGCATCGTCACCCGCGGCGCGGTGACCGGCGAGCGGCACCCGGGCGGGTTCGCCGGGGTCTACCGGGTCCTCAGCGCCTTCGAGGACGCCGGCCGCGCCCGCCGGGGCTACTTCGTCGAGTCCCTGGGCGCGGCCCAGTTCGCCGTCCCGGGAGCGGTCGATCGGCTGCGCTCCATCGCCGCGGCACAGCGGGACGCCGAGGCGGCCCCGGCCTGGGCGCAGCCGGCGGCCGGCCCACCGAGCTCATCGTCCGCGCAGGCCGTCGTCCTGGCCGCGGCCGATCCGGCCAACCCGTTCGGTGCCGCGCTGCCCTGGCCGACCCGACCGGGGGATGACGCGGACGGCGCCGCCGGCCACCGGCCGGGGCGCAAGGCGGGCGCGATGGTCGTCATCATCGACGGGGAACTCATCCTCTACGTGGAACGCGGGGGCCGTTCCCTGCTGTCATGGACCGAGGACGACCATCGGATGGCCCCGGCGGTGGAGGCGTTGGCCCGCGCCGTGCGGGACGGCCTGCTCGGCAGGCTCACGGTGGAGAAGGCGGACGGCCAGACGATCGTCGGCAGCGCCCTGGGTGCCGCCCTGGAGCGCGCCGGTTTCCACCCGACCCCGCGGGGCCTGCGGCTGCGGAGCATCAGTTCCGAGAGAAGGAAATAAGACGGGCACGTCCGCGGGTGAACGCTCCCTCGGCCGCCTTGAGACTGATCTCCAGATCCGCGGCCGCCTCCCGGGTACTCTTCCCGGCCGCCCGAGCCATGATCACCTCACGCTCCCGGCCCTGCAGTCCCCCGGCCCGGGCCAGCAGCCAGCGGGCTTCCGCAYGGTCACAGACGGCGTCGTCCGGGGCCGGCTCCCACGGCTGCAGATAGCCGCGCACGACCGCCCGCTCCGCACGCTGACGAGCTCTATGGTGATCAACGCAGAGACGTAGCACCGTCGTCGTCAGAAACTGCCCGACCCGGCTCGCGTCGAGATCCCGAAATCCGGYGGCGCGGATGAATGCCTCGTGTACGCAGTCCTCCGCGTCGGCCTTGCTCGGCAACCGCCTACGGGCTATGTGGATGAGCCGATCACGGTGCGGGAGCATCAGCGACCAGCGCTGCTGGCTGTATGGCCGGTCCAGCTCGACCACGGGCGCAGCGGATACAAAATCAACCGAGGGCGTGTCCCCGGCAGGGCATGTCACGGTTTGCTCCACCTGTCATGCTCAGACCGCGCCACCCCCCAGCACGATCGCCTACCTTCCCGGAGCGCGCCAGCACCGAGAACCGCGATGTGCCTTGGTCAGTTGGACCCGCTGCTTGCCAGAACAGCGGACTAGGACAAGGCGGACATTACCATCCGCTCCCGGGTAGGCCAGCAGCGGCATATCCCGGTGGGCGACGTACCCGCCCGATCGATACGCACCGTGTTATCGCCTGGCCGTGACCCGAGCTTATCGAGAGCCGCATTGGCGCCATCAACCGGTCAGTACACCGCCAAAACGGGCGAGATAATGACGTTCTGCTTCGTAAGCTCTTATGGAGTCACTCGCCCTCGGTCACTGTGGGTACACGAAGGAACTGGGCGGAACGTCTCGACGACCTACCCGATGGCGCTACCCGGTCTGGTACACGACGCCTGATACACGACACGAGGTACGACAGCCCGTCCCCGCTGTCGGGTGTCATCGAAGATTTTAGTATGACATCCTATTTTCGGCCTAGATTTCAATAGGAAGCCAAAGGTTTTACTAGCTGACCCGGTTTGGTGACGGCACGGCGCGGTGCAGGCCCGGAGCGGGAGCCGTTCAGGTGCGACTGCGTGGGTATCCGGTGGGGTATCGCGGGAGCGTGCTGCCCACGCCGCCACCGGGGATCTCCGAGCGCGACGAGCGGCTGCTGGTGCTGACCTGGCAGGCGATGGCCGACGGCACCCGCGAGATCATCCTGACCGACGACGTGATCGGCGAGCTGACCGGCGAAACGTTTGACGACCGGTACATCCCGCCACACGTAGAGTTGTCCGCCCGCATCCACGCCGCCACCACCCAAGCACTGGATCGGGGCGACTTCCTGCTCACCGTCGCGCCCGCCCGCTCCGCCGGCACCCTCACCAGCCGGTTCACCCCGACGGCCACCGGGTCCGGCCTGGCGCGGGCGTACCGGGCACTGCCCGCCGCCACCGCCGGGGCGCTGCGGGTGCAGATGTCCTTCGGGCCGCTGTACCCGCACGCGGAGAACGTCTGCCGCGTCCCGGCCTACCTCGACCACGTGCTCCCGCTGGGCGAACACCGCCAGCCCGGCGACGACAGCCTGCTCACGATGGACGACCTGGCCATCACCGCGACCCGCGACCGGCTGCACCTGGTCAGCATCTCGCGTCGTCAAGTGGTTGAGCCGCAGGTGTTCCACGCGCTCGCACGGGACAAACAGCCCCCGCCGCTGGCCCGGTTCCTGGCACACCTGCCAGGGCGTTCTCCGCCGCCTGGTACCAGTTCGATTGGGGACCGCGCGTCCGGCTGCCGTTCCTGCCACGGGTGCGCTACCGGCGCACCGTCCTGTCCCCGGCCCAGGGGCGGCTTGCCCCCCGACGACCTCCCACCCGGCCAGGCCGGTCCCGGCCAGTGGAGGCAGGTACTCGACCGGTGGCGGCGCCGCTGGGACTGCGCTGGGACTGCCCTGACGTGGTCGAGCTCCGCGACGCGGACCGCACGCTGCGCCTCACCCTCAACGAGCCCGCCCACGCCACCCTCCTGCACGCCCACCTCAAACGGCACGGCCAGGCGATCCTGTACGCGGCCACCCCGGCGGCCGACTACGGGTGGATCGACGGCCACGCCCACGAAATCGCGCTGCCCCCGGTCACCATCTGCCCCGCTGCACCCGGCCCGCTGCACGGCCTCCTACCCGTCGTGACGAACACACACGGGCACCTGCCCGGCGCCCCGGACGCCACCTGGCTCTCGGCGAAGCTGTTCACCCATCCCGAACGGATCGGCGAGATCGTCGCCGAGGCGCTTCCCGGCCTGCTGGCCACGCTCGACACACCCGCGTGCTGGTGGCTGCGATACCGCAGCCGACAGGAGACAGACCACCTGCGCCTGCGGCTGCGCACTACCCCCGACTGTTATGCGCAGTACTCGAACGCGGTCGGGGAGTGGGCGCAGCGGATGCGCCAAGCAGGACTGGCCGGGCGGCTGGTGATCGACACCTACTCCCCGGAAGTCGGCCGCTACGGGCATGGCGAGGCACTGGACGCCGCGGAGAACGTCTTCGCCGCCGACTCCGCCACCATGGCCGCCCTGCTGCGGCACCAGCCCACCACCGAGGTCGACCTCGGGCTGGTGGTGGCGAACATGGTAGGCATCGTCAGCGGGTTCTTCGGCGATCCCAACGAGGCGATGGACTGGCCGCCCGGCCGGCCCCGGCTGCCGCTGCGGCCCTCGACCGGGCGGTGGCCGAGCGAGCGACCCAGCTCGCCACCGACCCGGCCGGGCTGTGGTCGCTGTCCGGCTGGACCATCGACATCGGGCCGGCGTGGGACAACCGCGCCGACGCGCTGGCCAGCTACCACAAGGCGCTGCCACCGGAGGCGAACACCGACGTGGTGCCGGAGTCGCTGCTGCACATGCACCACAACCGGGCCGTCGGCATCAACCGGGACAGCGAACGCACCTGCCGCCGCCTGGCCCGGCAAGCCGCGCTCACCTGGCGAGCCCGCCGTAGCAGTGGTGCCCGGTGACCTACACCGACCCGTACACGCCACCGCCCGAGCACCATCCCGCACCCGGCGGGGGTCAATCCCTGGCAGACGGGGCCGCCGGGCTGGCGCTGCTGCACATCGCCTATGCCCGCGCCGGGATCGGAGACTGGGCCACCGCCCACCAATGGGTCAAGGCCATGACCGCCGAACCCGTGGCCGCGGACACGGGCGCCGGCCTGTACCGGGGCGCCCCGGCGGTCGCATTCGTGCTGCGCACCGCCGGCCAGCCCGTCTACACCGGCGCACTGCACACCCTCGACGAGCACATCGCCGCGATCACTTGCACCCGCCTGGAGGCAGCGCACGAGCGGATCGACCGCGGCGAACTGCCCGCGCTGCGGGAGTTCGACCTRATCAACGGGCTGACCGGACTCGAATGGGTCAACGCCGCCGCCGACCAGCCGGGTCCGCAACGCCCGTCCTGGTGCTACGGCGCCCCCGGCCTGGCCCGCGCCCGCCACCTGACCGCCCAGGCACTGGACACCCCGAACAGGGTGGCCGACGCCAAGGCCACGCTCGTCGCGTGTCTCACCGACGAGGCTCAACTCGCCCAACTCGGCGACGACTCGCTGTGCCACGGCTGGGCCGGGCTGGTGCACGTCTCCCGCCGGATACTCGCCGACACCGAACCCGGCGGCGAATTCGCCGAGGTCCTGTCCCGGTTGGAACACCGCTGGCGTCACCGCCGCGCCCAGGCGGCCCGAAAACTATCGGAGGTGAGGGGGATGCTGGAAGGCGACGCCGGAATCGCGCTCACCGATCTGCCGCCGGGCACCGGATGGGACGCCTGCCTGCTCACCGTCCCGCCCACGGCCGGACCAACGCACTCGCCCGTATCCGCAAGTACACACACGAAGGAACCGGATGACCAACGCCACCAGCACCCGCCCCGAGGACCTGCGCGAGCAGATGATCAGCAACATCCGCACCGCTGGTCACCTGCGCTCCGAGCGCATCGAGCAGGCGTTTCGGGCCGTTCCCCGGCACCGGTTCGTTCCCGCGGCCTCGGTCGAGGAGGCGTACGCCAACAAGGCGATCACCATCAAGCCCGGCGCAGACCGGCCCGCCAGTTGCATCTCCGTGCCGACCGTGGTGGCGATGATGCTCGGTCAGCTCGAACTGACCACGCCCGCCGYGCCCTGGCCGAGACCAGCTACGACCGAGTGCGGGTGGTCACCGGCGACGGCGCCATCGGCGACGCGGACCACGCCCCCTACGACAAGATCATCGTTACGGAACTGCTGACCGGACTTTCCTGAGGTCGAACGGCGTGTCGTAGGGCAGGGTCGGACAGGTCGGAACAGTCTGCATCTCTCTGATCTTGGAGGGTGCTGGGT
>NZ_MRUJ01000108.1:0-964 GCF_002099325.1 Frankia sp. KB5
GCCCGGCGGGAGACGATCCGAGCCGAGCACGCGGCCGAGGATGCCGAAGCCGCCGAGGCGGAGGCGGTGGAGTCCGAGCAGGCCGTCCCCGGTACGGGTGCCCACATCGTCGGCGGACGGGCTGCGCGTCCGCGAGGCGGCGGCAGGTCAATGATCGCCTTCGGCGAGTTCGTCGACGCCGAGCTCGGCCAGCAGCGTGGAACGCAGCCGGTCGAAGGCGGGGTCGGTCCGTCGCCGAGGGGACGCCACATCGACTGGAACGTCGAGGGAGAGCCGTCCCTCGGTGAGGACAAGCACCCGCTCCGCGAGCAGGATCGCCTCGTCAACGTCGTGCGTGACGAACAGTACCGCCGGCCGGTGGCGACGGCACAGCTGCTGGAGCAGGGCGTGCATCCTGATCCGGGTCAGGGCGTCGAGGGCCCCGAACGGTTCGTCGAGCATGACAAGGTCCGGCTCCCGAACCAGCGCCCGGGCGAGCGCGACCCGCTGTGCCTCACCACCGGACAGCGCCACCGGCCAGGACCGTTCCCGCCCGGCCAGCCCGACCTCTGCGAGCGCCACCCGTCCGCGTTCGGCGACGTCGCGGCCGGACAGACCGATCGTCACGTTGGCCAGGGTCCGCGTCCATGGAAGCAGCCGGGCCTCCTGGAAGACGACCGAACGCTGCCGGGTGGCCAGAACCTCGCCGGAGATGCCGCCGTCGAAGCCGCCGAGGATGCGGATCAGCGTGCTCTTCCCTGACCCGCTGCGGCCCAGCAGGGCGACGAACTCCCCGGAGGCGACCGTGAGGTCGAGGCCGTCGAGGACCGTGTGATTCCCGAAGGTGCGACGCAGGCCGCGGATCCGGATGGCGGCGCCGTCGGCACCGCGGGTTTCGGCGGTTTCGGCGGTGTGCTGAGCGTCGGCGGTGTGCTGAGCGTCGGCGGTGTGCTGAGCGTCGGCGGTGTGCTGAGCGTCGGCGGTG
>NZ_MRUJ01000109.1:0-15518 GCF_002099325.1 Frankia sp. KB5
TCGGCGGTGTGCTGAGCGTCGGCGGTGTGCTGAGCGTCGGCGGTGTGCTGAGCGTCGGCGGTGTGCTGAGCGTCGGCGGTGGCCGGGCGCTCCAGGGTGGCGACGGCCGTGGCCGCCGCCGTGGTGTTGGTGTCGGTGTCGGTGCTCAGGTTCCGTCGAAGCCGCGGCGCCATGACAGCAGCGTCCTTTCCAGGATGCGGACCATTCCGTCGCTGACGAGTCCCAGGATTCCGTAGATGACCAGGCAGAGGACCATGATGTCGGTCCGATTCCAGGACTGCGCGCTGTTGAGCAGGTAGCCGATGCCCTTGTCGGTGTTGACCTGCTCGGCGAAGACCAGCAGTAGCCAGGCGACTCCCAGAGCCCAGCGCAGACCGACGAGGAAGCCCGGGAGCGCGCCGGGAACGATGACTCGCCGGATGAGCCCGAACCGGCCGAGGCCGAAGGTCTGGCCGGCCTCCACCAGTTTGATGTCGACCCCGCGGATGGCGGAGTAGGTGTTCATATAGATGGGGAAGGAGACCCCCACGGTAATCAGGAATATTTTTGCTTCCTCGCCGATGCCGATCCATACGATGATGAGCGGCAGCAACGCGATGACGGGGATCGTCCGTAGGAAGTTCATCGCGGAGTCGAYGACGTCCTGGCCGGCGCGGAAGAAACCGGCGATCACCGCGAGAGTCAGCCCGATGGTGACTCCGAGGATCAGGCCGACCCCGCACCGGTAGAGCGAGATGCCGAGGCTGTCCAGCAGCTCGCCGCTGTTCCACAGCTCCCGTCCCGCGCCGAACACCGCGGCCGGGGAGGCCAAGGACTGGTCGCTGACGAGGCCGAATCCCGTGACCGTCCACCAGGCGGCGAACAACAGCGCGGGACCGGTGAACCGGCGGACCTCCGGCGGAATCCACCGGCGCCCGCCGGAGCCGCGCGGCCCGGCCTCGGTCCGGCCGTCAGCGATGACGCCGTCGGGTAAGATGAGTTCGTTCACGTTTATCATCCCCTCGGATGGAACGTCCCGGTGCCCTGAGGTTCAGGTGGCCAGCGAGGCCTTGGTGAACGCGGCGGTCAGCTCGGCATTGAAACCCTTGTCGATCTCGTCGTTGACGTTCAGGGTCTTCGGCAGTTGGTCGACGTCGATCAGCAGTCGGGCCTGCACGCGCTGGCTCTCGATGAAGCTTTCGGAGACCGGCTTGTAGAGTGCCCGCGGCAGCGAGTCGAAGTACTTCCTCGCCGCCTGCGGGTTCTGCTTGAGCTGGCCCACGTAGTACTTCTTGATCCACTCGTCCTCATGGGCCTTCGGCCAGGCGGATGCCCGGGACAGGCGGATCAGGAAGTCCTGCACCGCCGTGCGCTTCGCCGGATCCTTGAGGGTGTTCTTCGATGCCAGCACGACCGAGAAGACCGGGAGCGGCTTGGTCTCGATCTCATAGGAACCGGGAGCCTGCTGGCCGACCGCGGCGACGTACTGCTTGGCGTACACGATGGCGTCGACCCGACCGGAGGCGAGTGTCGCTCCGAGGCTCGTGATGGGCACGTTCACCGGGGTGATGTCGCTCTGCTTCAGACCGGCGGACGCGAGCTGGTTGAGCAGATAACCGTGCAGGGAGGTACCGAGGGTGAGGGCGATGCGCCTGCCCTTGAGGTCGGCTGGCTTGTGAATCCCGGAGCCGGCCTTGACGATGATCGTCTGGGTGTTCACCGGGTTCTCCGCGACAGCGACCGCGGTCACGCCGGCGTGCGCCCCGTTCGCGAACAGTACCGGTGTATCGCCCATGAAGCCCACGTCGATCTTGCTCGCGCTGAACGCGGCGTTCATGTGCGGACCGTCGGCGAAGGTGTTCCAGCTCAACCCGTAGGAAGTGCCCCGCGCCTCGCCGGAGAGCGTGAGCGGCAGTTCCAAATACTTGCCCTGGTCGCCGATCCGCAGCGTCACCTGGCCACCCGTAGCGGCCGAACCCGCGCTGCCGCTGCCGCCGTCGTTCCCACAGGCGGCCAGGGTCACCGCGACGGCTGCGGCAAGTCCGGCGGCCAGGAGGGAAAGACGCCGCCCGCGCGGTCGTCGATGCTGCATCGGAAATCTCCCTATCGGGTCGTTCGGTCGTGATCCGGCGGACAGACGGTGGCCGTTCGGGGTGGCTTGTCGTTCGAGGTGGATCGTTGGTCGGGGTGCCGACAGCCGCGAGGGACTTGGCCCTCGCGGCTGTCAGCGGATTGCCGGCTCCGGTATTCGTGGTGTCCGCGGATATCGGCGGACAGCGGATCAGGAGCCGAGGAACGGTTCCCCGGCGACCAGTTCGGATTCCTTGCCGTCGACGCCGACCGGAATGTCGCCCTCGATGGTCACCCGGTACAGCACCCGGTCGAAGTCGAGGTGGCCCAGGTCCGACGGGCCGAGGTGGGAGGTCGCGCGGTTGTCCCAGAAGGCGATGTCACCGGGGTTCCACTTGAACCGCACCGTGAACTCGGGCCGGGAGATCTGCTCGTAGAACAGGTCGAGGATCCGGCGGCTCTGTTTCGGCGAGAAACCGATGATCTCGCTGTCCTTGGAGGTGAAGCTCGGGCTGACGAACAGCGCCCGCTCGCCGGTCTCCGGATGGACGCGCACCACCGGGTGGATCGCGACCAGCGGGTTTGCGGCGACCTTCCGCCCGTACTCGCTCTCGCTGGGGAAGTTTCCGAAGCTATGCCGGGCGCGCAGGCCGTTGGCCAGGTCCCGAAGCTGCTCGGGCAGCTCCTGGTAGGCGGCGACCAGGTTGGTCCACGCAGTGTCGCCGCCGTATGGCGGGACGATGCCGGCCCGCAGGATCGACGCGGCGGGCGGGTTCACCAGCGCGGTGACGTCGGTGTGCCAGCCATTGTCGTAGGTGACCTTCTTCTTCGTTCCGAAGAACCTGGCGTACCGCCGGCTGTCGATCGGCAGGATCTCCGGGAAGCCCGCCGGCGGCGCGTCCTCGTGCGGGTGGGCCGGGGTCAGCTTGCCGAAGCGTCGGCCGAAGGCGACCTGCTGGGCGTGGTCGATGTTCTGGCCGGGGAAGAAGACAACCTTCCACTGGTGCAGCGTGGAGCGGATCTCGGCGATGGTCGCGTCGTCCAGGTCCTCGCGCAGGTCCACTCCGTGAATCTCGGCCCCGATATAGCCGGAAAGCGGGCGGACGTCGAGTCCCAGAAGAGGGGTCGTGGTTGTCATCCTGTGTTCCTCCAGAGGTTGGGAAAAGATGCGAAGACGGCGGGGAGGGCAGCCGGAATTCCGGGTGACGGACCGGTGGGACGCGTTCTCGGGGAGTGCCGGGAACGCCTGCGCTATCGTGATCGGCACTATTGCGATCGACTACGGATTCTGTCGCGACGGACAGCGGAACGTGACGCCGGGCGGCAACATCGGCGACAACGAGCGCTGGCTGCGGGAAATCTTCCCGTACCGCCGTTCCTGGAGTCGCTCACCGGTCAATCTTCGGTCTCGCCCTTCCGGGCCGTCAACGTTTTGTGTTCTGGTGGAATTAATACCTCCGGCGGGCGGCTGCGGCGACTGTCGGTGTCCGTGATGGTGTCCGTGATGGTGTCCGCGACGGCATCGGGGCGGGCAGCGGGACGGGCAGACTGTGCGGGCGGCGGTGGACCGCGTCGAGGACGGTCGCTCCCGCCGCGACGGCCAGCACGTTCATGCCGAAGCTGCTCGGCAGCACCATCCGCTCGGGATCGGTGCACACACACGTGAGTGCGCGGCGATCTCCTCGTGCAGGTCGACCAACAGATCCGGCAGGCAGAGCGCGGCGGCCTCGGTGAGAACGACGATTTCCGGGTCCATCATGTCCACGAGCAGGCTGATCATCCGACCCACCAGCCGGAGCCTGGCGCGCAACAGCGACAGCGCGCGCGGGTCGCCGGCGAGCCCGGCGTGCAGCAGCACCTGCAGGTCCGGACGGGAGATGATCCCGTCCTGGGTCGCCCGCAGCAGCATGGTCCGTTCCGACAGCGCCGCCTGCGCGCAGCCCGACCGGCCGCAGCGGCACGGGACGTCGCTGTCGGCGAGCCGCAGGTGAGCGATGCCGCCCGCAGCGGAATGCGGTCCGATGTGCACCGATCCGTCGGTGGCGAACGCGGCGTCGACCACGTTGCCGACGAACAGCTGCAGCAGGCTGCGCCGGGCGCGCGGGTCGCCGAAGAGGATCTCCGCCTGGGCCAGGGCGCGGGCGTGCCCGTCGACGTGCACCGGCATGCCCATGGCCGCCGCCAGCACCTCCCGGACCGGCACGTCATGCCAGTCCAGGGGCTCGTGTTCGATCACCACGCCGAGGTCGGGGTCGACCCGGCCGCCGGTGACGACGCCGAGGCCGAGGACACGGTTGCCCTGGGCGCGCCGGGCGAGGAAGTCGGGCAGATGTCGGGCGATCATCCGAAGGACGTCCGCCGGGCCCCCCTCCCGCGGCAACTGCTCCCGCGTCACCACCTGTCCACGCAGGTCGACAAGGCTGAAGGTGACGAACGGGACGGCGATGTGCACCCCGCAGGCCAGATGAAGGTCGGTGTCCACGTCCAGGGGCACGTGCGGCCGCCCGGCCCGGGGAGCCAGCGAGGAGGCGGGAAGCTCTCGGAGCAGACCCAGGGAGATCAGCCCGGCTGTCTGCCGGGAGACCGCCGCCGGGCTGAGCCCTGTTGCCCTCCCGATGGCGGTGCGGGCGACCGGACCGTGGTCGAGGACCGCCCGCAGGATCGCCGCCGCGGAGCCCGCGGGGCCGCCCGGGGCACCGTAACCACTGGGGGCGCCGGAGCCGCCGGAGCCGCCTGGGCTGCCTGGGCCGCCGGCAGTGGTTCTCCCGGCTCCAAGCCTGGAGACGACCCCCGCCGCGGCCCGCGGCCTTCCCTGCGCCGGCAGCGTTTCCCGCGCCGACATCTTGTCGCGTACTGGCGCCTTGTCGCGTACGGGCACGGAGAACCTCCTCGCGATGCGACCACGCGGCCGACGGGGCCTCTCGTCGCCGCGCACGCGCAAGGCGTGCAAACACAGGGCAGGTGGAACGCACGGAAAAGTCAGGACCGGGGGCCCGGCTGACCACAGGGACGGTGGACCGGAGGGAGGGGCCCACCCTTCGCTGACATCAGGTCGGCGGCCGTTGGCCGGCTCGGGTACGAGGCGGCAGGTGCCGTCACCGGGCGCCGGGGGCTTACGGTGACGGATGCCAGTCGGCGGAACGGGGCCTGATGATCAGCGGGATCGATGGTAAGGGTGACAGAGCGCGCTCGCGACGCGATGAAAGTCAATGTGTGCACGGCAGACCAGAAGCGGGCGCCGGCTCATGACGCTGACAGTAGATATCATTCCGCCGCTTGTCAATAAAAAAAGTAGAGATTATCGCCTTCCACTCAGCCGACCAGGAGAATAAGCGGGGGCGCGGCGAGCACGATGATCGCCCCGAAGTAGGCGCACGGCGGCATCCACCATGGCACTTCCGGCGGGTCGAGGAGCCGGGTGATCCGCGAGATGACCGGATTGGCCGTGCCGCGCCGGGGGCCGCCGCCGACCGGTCGTGTCTGGCCGGGCGCCGCATCGCCGGGCGCCGCATCGCCGGGGTCTGGCCCGCCGGCGTCTGGGTTGCCCGGGCCGGGCGGGCCGGAATCGCGGACGCCGACCGCCGTAGGCTCGTGGGAGCCGAGTGCGGGCAGCACAGCGGCCGGAGAATCGATGATCCCCAGCGCCCCGGCGGGGACCGGTGCCCTTGCCCCGCCCAGCCGGGCCAAGGCCCGCGCGAGCGATCGGCGGCTTGTCTGCCGGGYCGCCGCGTCGTCGGCGAGCATCTCGACGAGGAGCGAGACGGCCGCGGTCGCCTCCCTGGCCGGGTCCAGGAACGGGAAGGTCCGCTCCCACGCGACGAACGGCTGGATGACGAGGTCGTGACGACCGGCGACGTGGGCCGCCTCGTGGGCGAGCACGGCGTCCAGTTCGGTGGCGTCGAGGGTGTTCAGTAGCCCGCGGGAGACCACAACCCGGGCGTGCCGCACCCCCGGCACGCAGTAGGCGACCGCGACGGGATGATCGAGGATACGCAGTAGAATGCCGGCCCGGTCCCGGTGTTCGCACAGGCAGCAGCCGGTTGCGCCCCCGCCGTCGGCGGTTGTGCCAGGGTCGGTGGCCGCACCAGAGTCCGCGGCTGTGCCGGAATGATGGGACGCATGGCCGGGCGGGACGCAGGTCTCATGCCGGCGATGCCGACGGCCAGCCAGATCGACCAGGTCGCGGTGTCGGTGACGCTCGCGAAGG
The DNA here is from genome assembly GCF_002099325.1 of Frankia sp. KB5. Taxonomy (NCBI): domain Bacteria; kingdom Bacillati; phylum Actinomycetota; class Actinomycetes; order Frankiales; family Frankiaceae; genus Frankia; species Frankia sp. KB5. The sequence continues at coordinate 6,257 of NZ_MRUJ01000109.1, forward strand.
GTGGCGGCGCTGGAGGTGCCGAGCACCCCGAACAGCCGGGAGGCCAAGGCCGCCGCCACAGCGAGGCCGATGAGGTTGATCAGGCCCAGGCCCGTCAGCGGCGCGCCGGCCGCGATGTTGTCGAGATGGTCGACGATGGCGGTCGGGGTGTCGCCGGACAGCGGTGAGACGGTGAACGCGATCGCCGCGAGTAGCGCCGACACTCCGCCGGCCAGACCGACCGCCTGCCAGAGCACGATCGCCGCCCGTGGACATCGGTAGGGCCAGCGCGCGGCGGCCAGCAGGCGTGGGACCGGCCAGGCCAACACGCCCGCGAACAGGGCGAGAAGTGCCGCGGTCGTCATGTCCCGGCTAACGCTACCGGTGGTCGGGCGGAATCTGGGCCGTTCGATCCGGGTCGGTGGCTACCGTGACGATCTGCTCCGGGTCGTCGCGGGGCGGGTCTCCGATCGMCGGACCGCGCCGGGCCTCGGCGTGCCGGACCTCCGTGTGCGGATCCTCGGCCTGCGGATCCTCGGCGCRCGGGGCCTCTCCGCCAGGCACGAAGATGCCGGGTGCCCCGGAACCGACGGGTTCCAGGGCACGGCGAAGGATCTCGGCCTCCTCCGCGGACACCGACCCCACGAAGCGGACCAGGGCGGAACCACGATCGTCCGCCGTGCCGAGCGCCTCCATCATCGCCTCGGCCACGACGGCCTCGCGACTGTCGCTGGCCGCGTAGCGATGCGCGCGCGCCGAACGCTGACGCCGCACGAATCCCTTCCGTTCCAACCGTTCGAGCACGGTCAGCACGGTGGTGTACGCGAGATCGCGTTCATGCTGGAGACGGCCGGCGACCTCGCGGGCGGTCAGCCAGTCGTCGCTCGCCCACAACACGTCCATGACCGACCGTTCGAGGTCACCCAGGCGCGCCATGGTGCCAATCCTACGTGGCGTAGAACATTCGTGGAACCGAACGGGGTGCTTCGTTGAGGCCTGTTGCGTCACAGCCACGCGGCAACGGTGCCGGCCGTCGGGGAGGAACCGGGGAGGAACCGGCCTTCCAGCCCCCGATCTGCCTCCCGGCTCCCGATCGGCGCCCGGCTCCGGACCAGTGCGAACCCGCCGGCTGACTGATCCGCCGCCGTTCACGCGGCCCGAATTCCTTTACAAGGAAACATCTTCATGACTTAGGGGACTATCTATCCGCCGAACGGGCTATCCGCCGAACGGGCTATCCATCGAACGGGCTATCCATCGAACGGGCTATCCGCCGAACGGGCTATCCGCCGAACGGGCTATCCGCCGAACGGGCTATCCATCAAACAGGATGACGGCCGCAATGGAGGTATCTTTCGGTCCCGCCCCGTGCCGTCGACCGTGGCGCACGTCTCGACAGCGCCGTCGGTAGTGCCGTCGGTMTTGACCATGTCATCGAGCTCACTGCGCTTTGCTCGTCGCCAGGAGAATTGGCTACATACCGTAGAAACCTCTATGCCTCGTAGAGGATCGGTTGGCTCTCGGCCGATTTTTCCCCTCGCGGCCCACCGAAGGAGCTGTGCGCATGGTTCTCGCCGCTGATGCCGTCGACCTTGCCCGCGCCCAGACAGCGTTCTCCCTCGCGTTTCACATCTGTTTCGCCGTGTTCGGGGTCGGCATGCCGTGGCTGCTGATCTACACCGAGGGGCGTTGGGTGCGGACCGGTGACGAGACCTGGCTGGCGCTCACGAAGAAGTGGTCGCGGGCATTCGCCGTGCTGTTCGCGGTCGGGGCCGTCTCGGGAACGGTGCTCTCGTTCGAGTTCGGCCTGCTCTGGCCCGCGTTCATGTCGAAGTACGGCAGTGCGCTCGGACTGTCGTTCTCCCTGGAGGGCTTCGCGTTCTTCACCGAGGCGATCTTTGTCGGGATGTACCTGTACGGCTGGAAGCGCTTGTCGCCGCGCGCGCACTGGCTCACGCTATGGCCGATCGCGATCTCCGGCACCCTGTCGACGTTGTTCATCATCACGGTGAACGCCTGGATGAACGTGCCACGGGGGATCACCGAGGTGAACGGCAAGGTCGTCGCCGCCGAGCCGTTCGCGCCCTTTCTGAGCCCGGGGACTCCGCCCCAGGTGGTCCACATGCTGCTGGCCGCGCTGATGTGCACCGGCGGGGCCGTCTCCAGCATTTACGCGGTCGGCATGCTGCGCGGTCGCCGGGACGCCTACCACCAGCGCGGGCTGCGGATCGGCCTGGCGGTGGTGCTGGTCTGTGCGCCGCTTCAGCTGATCGTGGGGGACTGGGCGGCCCGGATCGCCGGGGCCAACCAGCCGTTCAAGCTGGCCGCGATGGAAGGGCTTTACCACACCAGGTCGCACGCGCCGCTGACCCTCGGCGGGTTCTACGACGAMAAGAGCGGCGAGGTCCGCTACGGGCTGGAGATCCCCGGTCTGCTCTCGCTGATGGAGGGATTCAGTACAGATCACGTGATCACCGGTCTGGACGCCGCGCCGCCGGACGAGCGCCCGAACGGCCTGCTGGTGCACGRGTCGTTCGCGACGATGGTCGGGTTCGGTTCCGCGCTGATCGGACTGTCCGCTCTGACTGGTGCCGCCGTCGTCCGCCGGCGCCGTCGCGGCGAGAAGACGCTGCTGCCCACCGGACGGCCGTGGCTGTTCGCCGCGGCGGCCACGGGACCGGCGTCCGCGCTGTCGATGATGGCCGGCTGGGAGGTCACCGAGGGTGGTCGTCAACCGTGGATCGTGGGCGGTCACATGCGGGTTCACGACGCGGTGACGGGCGCCGACGGGGTCGCGCCGATGTTCGCCGGCTCCCTGGTCTTGTACCTGGGGCTCGCGGGTGCGCTGATCCTCATCCTGCGCCGGATGGCCACCGGCGGCCCGGCCGTCGCGGAGATCCGGTCCGGGCGGCCCGCCGCGGGCGTCCACCGCACGGCCGTCCACGGCGCGGGGCAGGCGAGCCCGGCCAGGCCCGGACGGACAACCGATTCCGATTCGCCATCCATCCCGAAGCCGCGACCCGAACCGGCGGCGGTTGAACCGGCGGCGGTTGAACCGGCGGTTGAACCGCCGGTCGAACTGCCGGTCGAACTGCCGGTCGAACCGCCGGTGGCCGGCAGGCGGCGCACCGGCGGCGGTCCCGAGGGATCCCGCGGTTCGGCGCACCCGGGTGAGACAACGGGAACGGGATCCGACGGCACCACCGGTTTCGGCGGGCGGGGAGAAGACTGATGACCAGCGCTGACCTCCTTCTGATCATCATGGTGGTAGGGCTCACCGCCTACGCGCTGCTCGGTGGCGCGGACTTTGGTGGCGGGGTGTGGGACCTACTGGCACGCGGACGGCACGCCGGCGACCAGCGGAAACTGATCTCGGCGTCACTCGGCCCGGTGTGGGAGGCCAACCATGTCTGGCTGATCTTCATCGTGGTGGCGATGTTCAGCGGGTTTCCCGAGGCCTACGGGGTGATCGGCTCCTCTCTGGAGGTGCCGCTGTCCGTGGCCCTCGTCGGCATCGTGCTGCGTGGCGCCGCGTACGTGTACCGGTCCTACGGGGCGGGTGGGGCCGGTCCCGACCACTGGTGGGGGCACGTCTTCGCGGTCTCCTCGACGATCGCCCCGTTCGCGCTCGGGGTGGCCGGTGCGGCTCTGGCCAGCGGTGATCTGTCGACCGACGACCCGTTCGCGCCGGTGCGCAGCCCGTTCGGGCTCGTCTGCGGGGCCTTCGCGGTCGCCGCGACGGCCTTCCTCGCCGCCGTCTACCTCTGCCGGGACGCCGCCTCTTCCCCGGCCACCGCGCACCTGGTGGCCGACTTCCGCCGGCGGGCCATCGGCGGCGCCGTGCTCTGCGGTGCACTCGCCGCGATCCTGCTGCCCCTGCTGTGGGCGGACGCCCCGCAGGTCGCCGGCCGGTTCAGGGACCGCTCGCTTCCCCTGGTAGCCCTGTCCACCCTCGGYGGGATCGGCGCCCTCGTCGCGCTCTGGCGCGATCAGTTCGGTGCCGCCCGCATCGCGGCCGGTCTCGCCGTCGGCGCGATGCTCTGGGGCTGGGCGGTGGCCCAGTACCCGGACCTGGTGGTCGGGCAGGCCACGGTGGACACGGCCGCGGCGCCGACGACGAACATCCGGGCCATGCTGTTCGCCATCGCCGGCGGTCTGGTGGTGCTTGTGCCGTCCCTGATGATGCTGTTCCGGCTGTTCTCCCGGCCGGAACCGGCGGAGTGATCGGGCTGGTGCAGTGATCGGGCCGGTGCAGTGATCGGGCCGGTGCAGTGATCGGGCCGGCCCGCCGCGGCGGTGGGCTACGGTCATCGCGTGACCTCTGCCCCCGCTCAGGCGCCGGTCATCGCGGGTGAGTCGCTCACCCGCCGGCAGCTCGTCGTCGAGGTCTGGCTCGTGCTCGGGGTCTCCTTCGCCACCTCGGCGCTGTTCGCGGTCATCCGCTACGTCGGGGTGCTGACYCGGCCGGGCCCCGTCCGTTCCCAGGTGGCCCGGCTGAACACCTCGGCGGCGCCGGGACGGCCTTGGCTCGACCTTGCGCTCCAACTCGCCGACCTGGTCACCGGGCTGGTGCCAGCGCTGCTCGCCGTATACCTGCTGACGAGGCACGGAGGCGGACCGCGGGCGATCGGCCTGGACGGTCGGCACACCGGTCGCGACGCCGGCCGGGGAGCGGCGATCGCGGCCGGGGTCGGCGGGCTCGGCCTGGGCCTCTACCTGCTGGCGTGGCACAGCGGGGCGAACCTCACCGTCGCGCCCTCGGGCCTGCCGGACGTGTGGTGGCGTGTACCGGTCCTGGTCCTCAGCGCGGCGCAGAACGGCCTCGCCGAGGAGGTCATCGTCACCGGGTACCTGCTGGTGCGGCTGCGTGAACTTGGTGTCGCGGCCAACCGGGCGCTGGCGGCCAGCGCCCTGCTCCGCGGTTCCTATCACCTCTACCAGGGGCTCGGTGGGTTCACCGGTAACCTCGCGATGGGCCTGCTGTTCGGCCGGATGTTCCAGCGGACCGGCCGGGTRCTGCCGCTCGTCATCGCCCACGCACTCATCGACACCGTCGCGTTCGTCGGATACGTAGCGTTGGTCGGAAAGATCTCCTGGATCCCGGCGCCGCGCTAAGGTTACGGGTGGGGAAATAGAGATCGTCTGATGGGCATACGATGCGTATCTCAACGGTGTATCGCGGAGGCGGTGGATCGTTCGAGGACGTCAACGTCGGCGGGTTCGGGGCGCCGGAAGGCCATGGGGCGCCGGAAGGCATAGCCGTCGAGTGCCTGCCGCGGTACGGCTGGTCGGGGRGGACCGATGGTCAACGGAATCCGCGAGATCGAGCGCAAGTTCTCGGTCGAACCGACCTTTGTGCTCCCGAAGTTGGGGGAGGTTGCGGGCGTCGCCACCGCGCGCACCCGCAAGACCGTCAGCCTGGAGGCCGTCTACTACGACAGCGACGATCTCCGATTGGCCCGTAACAAGATCACGATACGGCGTCGGACCGGTGGGGCGGACGCCGGATGGCACCTCAAGCTGCCCGTCCGGGTGGGGGAGCGGGACGAGCTCCAGCTCCCGCTCGACGCGGGCGTGGGCGTGGGCGTGGGGGCGGAGGGCCCGCGGTACAGCCCTCCCGCGGAGTTCGTCGATCTGGTGTCGGTCCATCTGCGCGGCGCCGAGCCGCGGCCGGTCGCCAGGCTGCGGACACTGCGGACAGCGCGCCGACTGCGGGACACGGTCGGAGTCGACCTGGCCGAGGTCGTCGATGACCAGGTCTCCGCGCAGACCCTGGGGGAGACGACGGTACTGAGCAGCTGGCGGGAGATCGAGGTCGAACTCGTCAACGGCGGGCCCGAGGTGCTCGACGAGGTCGCCGGTCTGCTCACGGCCGCGGGCGCCACCCCGGCGGCGGACTCCTCGAAGCTCGCGCGGGTCCTGGGTGAGGCGCTGGCCGCCGGCCCCGGGCCGGACGTTCCTTCGCCGCCGCGCAAGCCACGACGCGGGACGCCGGCGGGCGAGGTGGTACGGGCCTACCTGATCGAACAGGCACGTGCCCTGCTCGCGGCCGATCCGCGGGTGCGGCTCGACGAGCCCGAGGCGGTCCACAAGATGCGCGTCGCCTGCCGTCGGGCCCGCAGCACCCTGCGGACGTTCGCGCCGCTGTTCCCGCCCGAGAGAGCGCTCTTCCTGGACGGCGAGCTGCGGGACCTCGCCGGCGCGCTCTCCGGCGCCCGCGACGCCGAGGTCCAGGCCGCCTATTTCGAGACCCGCCTGGCGGAGCTGCCCACCGAGCTGGTCGCGGGGCCCGTGCGCAAGACGGTCACCGCGCACCTCGGCGCCGGCACGGCCAACGGCCGGGCGGAGGCGTTGGCCATGTTGCGCAGTGACCGGTACTTCGCGCTCGTCTCCAACCTGCTCACCCTACTGCGGGGCCCGCTCACCCCCGCGGCGGCCCGTCCGGCCGGCAAGGCCCTCCCCGATCTGCTGCTCGGCGCCGACCGGAAGCTGGCGAAGAAGGTCCGTGCCGCGAGCGCCCTGAAGGCCGGCTCGGAACGGGACGAACTGCTGCATTCCGCCCGCAAGCAGGCCAAGCGGTTACGGTACGCGGCGGAAGCCGTCGCACCGCTGTACGGGAATGACGCGGCGCGGCTGGTCGAGCAGGCCCAGATCGCGCAGGAGCTGCTCGGAACCCATCAGGACGCCACCATCGCGCGCAGGCTGCTGGGGGACTGGGGGACGGCAGCGCAGGCCCAGGGCGCCCCCACCGCGTTTACTCTGGGTGTCCTGCTGGGCCTGGAGGAGTGCCGGGCACGCATGGCGGAACGAGACTTCTTCGATGCGTGGCCCGCGATCTCGGCAGCCCGGCACCGTCGCTGGATCCGCTGACCTGAGGCCGTGCCGGGTGGGCTCTGCCGTGGTCTGACCGATTACCTCCTCCGCGTCACCCATTCGTGCGCCACATCCGGGCCATCGGGCGCACGACCATCCGCCACGGGTCGGCGCGCTCGGGAAATCCCTGTCAGCTCGACGGATTGCGGGACGGGACGGGTGGAGCTGCCGGCGGCCGGACCTRCTGCGTTGTTCTGTGACCGGGGTATGAAGTGGACTTCCTTGCCCGGAGGACTCCCGCGAAGGCCTCCGTCCGTGTAGCGTCGTCCCTGGCCGGAGTTCGGCGGTTCGCGTCTCAACCGAGGCGCGGCGGAACAACGTCAGGGGCTCTTGCAGCTTCCTGATGTTCGGCCCGGGGCCCGCGCGGTGCGGGTCCTGACTGCACCAGCAGGGAGAACGGCACGTGGCTCAGGGCACGGTGAAGTGGTTCAACTCGGAGAAGGGCTTCGGCTTCATCTCCGTGGACGGCGGCGGTTCCGACGTCTTCGTTCACTACAGCGCGATTCAGATGGACGGTTACAAGGCACTTGAGGAGGGCCAGCGGGTCGAGTTCCAGGTGACCCAGGGTCAGAAGGGTCCGCAGGCCGACGCCGTCCGCGTCGTCTGAGCCACGAGAGACTTCAACGGTCAGCCCGCCCAAGGGTCCTCCTGGGGCGGGCTGACCGCTTCTCGACTTCTCGATCAGTTCGATATCCGACAGTTCGGTGGAAGGTATGTTTTTTCCGGCTGATCTCGATCGTTTTCTCGGGCCGGAAAGCGCGGGGCGTTCATCGGTTCCCGGATGGCGTGGTTCGCGGCCAAAAGCTTAACGCCTGATTAAAGGTACAGCCAATCCTGCACGAGAAGTTCGGCGATCTGCAGGGTGTTCAACGCGGCGCCCTTGCGCAGGTTGTCCCCGCAGAGGAACAGCGCGACCTCGTGCGGGTCGTCCGGCGACTGCCGGATTCGGCCGACCCAGGTCGGGTCCGTTCCGACGACGTCGGCCGGGGTCGGGAACTCGCCGGCTGACGGATCGTCGACGACGGCGACGCCGGGAGCGTTCAGYAGCACCGTGCGCGCCTCGTCCGCGGTCACCGGCCGGGTGAAGCGGGCGTGCACCGCGACCGCGTGCGTGGTGATGACCGGCACCCGCACACAGGTAGCCGACACCCGCAGATCCGGGATACCCAGGATCTTGCGGGACTCGTTGCGGACCTTGAACTCTTCCGAGGACCAGCCGCCGTCCTTCAGTGAACCGGCCCAGGGCACGACGTTGAGCGCCAGCGGCGCCGGGAAGGGGCCGAGGCCGTCCTCACCGATGGCCTTACGCACGTCACCGGCGGTCCGCCCCAGCTCGCGGGTGCCACCGACGACGGTGAGCTGGTCGTAGAGGGCGTCGATGCCGGCCTGCCCGGCGCCGCTCGCGGCCTGGTAGGAGGCCGCGAACATCGACTCCAGCCCAAACGCCCGGTGCAGAGCGCCGACCGCAACGATCATCGACAGGGTGGTGCAGTTCGGGTTCGCGATGATGCCCCGCGGCCGCGTGGGGATCTGGTCGGCGTTCACCTCCGGCACGACCAGCGGCACGTCGGCGTCCATCCGGAACGCGCCGGAGTTGTCGACCGCGACCGCGCCGTGGGCCGCCGCTACCGGTGCCCACCGGGCGGAGACCTCGTCGGGAACGTCGAACACGGCCACGTCCACGCCGTCGAAGACCTCCGGTGCCAGGGCCTGGACGACGACGTCCGCGCCGCGCACCCGTACCGTCCGTCCCGCGGATCGGGCCGAGGCGATCGGCCGGATCTCTCCCCAGATGCCGGGGCGTTCGTCGAGCAGCGACAGCATCACCGTGCCGACCGCGCCGGTCGCCCCCACCACTGCGAGCGTCGGTCGCCGGCCCGCCTCGTTGCTCGTCACGATCCATCCTCCTGATTCGCCACTGTGCCGCCGCGGCGTGTCCAGCTGCCGCGGCGTGTCCAGCTGCCGCGGTGTGCCGCCGTCTCGAGGACCCACGACGTCGCCAACGTCATCGTCCGGTTCCCGCGTACACGATCGCCCCGCCGTTCGGGTCACCCAGGTCGAAGGCGCCGTGCACGGCCCGCACGGCGAGCGGGAGGTCGGTGTCGCGCACCACTACTGAGATGCGAATCTCAGAGGTGGAGATGATCTCGACGTTGACCCCCGCGTCGGCGAGGGAGCCGAAGAACCGGGCGGACACCCCCGGGTGCGACTTCATCCCCGCGCCGATCAGCGACAGCTTGCCGATGTGGTCGTCGTAGAGGGTGCGCTCGAAGCCGATCTCGCTTTGGACCTTCGTGAGCGCGGTGAGCGCGGTACGTCCATCCGCCTTGGGCAGGGTGAACGAGATATCCGTCCGCCCCGACCCGGCGACCGAGCCGACCTGAACGATCATGTCCAGGTTGACGTCGGT
>NZ_MRUJ01000012.1:0-15838 GCF_002099325.1 Frankia sp. KB5
GGTCTGGCCGCGGGGCGAGCCGGAGGGAACATCCTGGCCTCGTCAACCGCCCGGCTGTCCGGTGCGGCGCCCGGCGACATGCCGGTGATCGCGATGATCGACGCGCAGGGCCAGAGACGGTCGCAGCTCAGGCAGAGGTCGAACTCATTCGGCTGATGAAGGTCGATGAGGGTGATCAGCGAGTGAATATGCTCGACGATCTTCGGGCCGACCAGGACCGGCCCACGGGCGATGACGTCGAGCTCCGAGCGCAGTCGCCCGTGATACTGCTCGACGTCAGCAAGGCGCGGATCCTCCATCACCGGCAGCATGCACCATAGCGGGCCAGCGGGCACGAAGGGTGTAGCCCGTTCGGGTTCACCGTCACCGCTGACTCACGTTCCGTTTCTGACTCGCGGTACCAGACGCCGCTGATGGTTCCCTCTCCCTTACGTGCGGTGAGGGCGGGAAGTGGGTTCGCCGGGACGGGCCGCATGGTCATGCCGAGCCGGAGTCCGGACGGCGTGGCCGCGGGGAGGCGCTGATCGCAGATCAGGACCGGTCCGGCCGGACCTCGTCCGTGCGGCGGACCTGCCGCATCAGACCCTCCTGAAGCCTGGCGAACTCCTCGATGTAGGGACTTTCGACCTGCCCGGGGGCACCTCCGGGCTCCTTGCCCGGCGCGGACCGGTCGAACGGCTAGAAACCCGCGAACTGCCCGCCGGCACCCGGCGGCATGCGGTCGGGCTGGCCGTCGAACGCGGGATAGTGCCCACCCCCCGCCGCCTGAGCGCCCCGCTCGGCGGGTCCGTCGTACCCGGGTCCGTAGGAGGACGGCAGGCCGTTGCTGCTCTGCGGGACCGCACGGTCCGCGGCGTTGTCGAACGCCGGGTAGTGGGCACCGTTGGCCGAGGCCGCGCGGTCGGTGGGACCGTCGTAGGCGAACCCCGAGCCGTTGGGACTGCCGGCCCCGGGGCTGATCGAGAGCGGGGCGCCGCGCATGCTGTCGCCGGAGGTGTCCGGCTGCTCCGTGGAGAGGAACCCCTCGGATGCCGGGTAGATGCGGGCCGACAGGCTGACCGACATCGGGTCACTGCCGTAGGTGATGACGTCAACCTGGTCCTCCGCGCTGATGCCGCCGCTGCGGGCGAGATCGACGAAGCGGAACAGATCGGCCCACCGTAGCCCATCGAGGTCGACGCTGATACGCAGTGCCATGATCGTGCCCCATCCCTGAGGTTCGTTACGTGCCGACGGTTACCTGGGCGCCAACGGACGATCGAGGGGTGACCGGCTCGCCCCCGTCAGCGCCAGCCCGGGCGGCGATGGGCGGCAGCTTATACCGCGTTGGGAGACCATTCCCCATCCGGGGAGGTTCGGCTGGCTCTGCTCCGATAAGGCGAAGTGGGGGTATCGCGTTCTTCGTCGCGTCCCGTCACCCGAGGGCATTCCCGGGCGGAACGTTGGCGGGGAATCAGGGCGGCCGGGCTGGCCCCTCCGGTGAGGAGGTGTGGGGTGCGTGGATGCCGGCCGGGAGGCGTGGAAAGTCTCGGCCGGCGGACGTGGTCGGTCGATCGGGCGGTCGTGAAATGCCGCCTGGGGTGTCACCGGTGATTGGAAGGCGGGTAGTGTCCGACCCTGTGAACGTTGTGTCCGGCGGTGTCAACGGGGTCGGCGCGGCTGGGGTGGGCACGCAATCGGGTGTCATGCAGTCCGGCGCGCTGCCAATCAGGCTCCTGCACGACCGCGTGCTGGTCGAGCCGCGTGAGGATTCCGTGGACCGGCGGTCGAAGGCGGGCATCGTCATCCCCCCGACCGCGCATATGGGGAAGCGCCTGTCCTGGGCGGACGTCGTCGCGGTGGGGACGGCCRTGCGGACCATCCAGGTTGGCGATCGGGTGTTGTTCGACCCCGAGGACCGGGCCGAGGTGGAGCTGCACTCGACCACCTACGTTCTGCTGCGGGAGCGGGACGTGCACGCCGTCGCGGCGGAGCGGTTGGACGACGGCCTGACGGGTCTGTATCTCTAGATCCGGCCGGTCGGCCCCCAGGCTTGCGTGGCCCTTTCCGACCATCCGATGACGGCGCGGCGTCCAGGTGGTGTACGGTGCCGCATCGATCGAGATGCGGGCGGTCCACCGGAGTCGTGATGTTTGATCATGGCTGTGGCGGGAGTGACACCGCGCCAGCCAGGCGCTGCCTGGCCTGACGCGGTTCCGCCCCGTATCCTTCGCTCGGCTCTGGAGATCCGCGTTCCGGCCGGGACCCTTGGATGTGGTGGAGGCACCCGGAAATGCGGACACAGGGCATCGCGTCACCTCAATCTTTGGGGTCACTGCGTACTGTAACCAGCCGATGTCCTGAGGTGCAGTGTTTCATGGCTCCTCACGCTCGGTCGAACCCAAGACCGATGGGTTGGCATACCCATTGGGTGAACGACGGCAGGGAAAGGAAGGAGACGCATGGCTCGTGACTTCGACGCTCGGCGAAGCACGGATGTCGAGGAGGACGAGCTCCAGGAACAGAGCCTGGAGACGCTCAAGGCGCAGCGCGCCGGTGCGGCGGCGGACCTGGGGGACGACATGGACGCCCTCGAGGCCGAGYTGGACCTTCCGGATGCGGAGGTGCGCGACGAGGAACTGTCGCTGCGGGTACTTCCCCGGCAGGCCGACGAGTTCACCTGCACTCGATGCTTCCTGGTGCAGCACCGCAGCCAGCTCGCAGACGTCCGTCACGTCGTCTGTTCGGACTGCGCGGCCTGAGGGCCGGGTCCCGGGGCGGGGTGTCCCTCGACGGCGGGCGGTGCGGACCGGTTGCCCGGTTGCCCGGTCGTCTGAGTAGGCGTACCACTACCTAGCGCGAGTTTGTCGCTGGGGGTGGTGCGGATGCTCGACGAACAGTCACCGATGTCCGGTTCCGTCCGGTCCCGTCCCGCCGCATTTGAGGGTCGACGGCCCCTCCGCCCGGAGGATGCCGCTCCCCGTCCCGGGGAGGAGGATCCCGCGGACGGTCCCGAAAGCCTGCCGCTGCTCCTGAACCGGTTCGTCCCCCCGCCGGCCCCGCCGGGTCATGTCGATCGACCACGGCTGCTCGACGCACTCGACGCCGCCACCGTCCTGCCCCTCACGGTGGTGCGGGCTCCGGCCGGCTCGGGCAAGACGGTGCTGGTCGCGGCCTGGGCCGCGGCCCGGCGGGGGGAGACGCCGATCGTGTGGGTGCGGGTCGATCCGGCGGTCGTCCCCGGCCCGCGTGGCGGGGGGCCGGGCCTCCCACTGTGGCCGCAGCTGCTGCACGGGCTGGGACGACACGGTCTGCTCCCGGCCGGTGAGGGCTTTGGGAGCCGGTACGGTCCCGCGGCCGACGATCTTTATGATCGGCGTTACCGACGGCTCGCCAACATCCTCGCCGACCTCCCGACGTCCTTCATACTGATCCTCGACGACGTGCATCTGATCACCCGGCGTTCGGACCTCGACGGCCTCGAACTGCTGATCGACGGGGCCGCGGATCGGGCCCGGATCATTCTGATGGGCCGGATGGTGCCCGTGGCGCTGCACCGGCTGCGGGCCGCCGGGTGGATCACCGAGATCGGCCCGGCAGATCTCGCCTTCACCCGGGCGGAGGCCGCCGCGCTCCTGGGCCGGCAGGAGATCACGGGCCGGCAGGAGATCACGGCGTCGCCCGCGACGGTGAGCGGTCTCGTGCACGTCACCGAGGGCTGGGCGGCCGGGCTGAGGCTGGCGGCCGGGGCGCTCGCCGCACGGGAACGACGACCACTGCCGGGGGYGGATGGGCGGTGGGAAGCGGCCGTCGCATCCCCGTCCGGTGGCCTCGGTGACACGGCTGGTTTCTCCGGCGCCGTGGCCGGCCATCCCGCGATCGCCGATTTCCTGCGGGCCGAGGTGCTAGCCGGTAAGCCGTCGCCGGTACGCCGCTTCCTCCTGCGGACCAGTGTCCTGGAGCGCATGACCGGGCCGCTGGCGGACGCCGTCGCGGCCGAGCGGATGGACGCGGGCGTCCTGGCGGCGGCTACCGGCTCGCGTGCCGCGCCGGCACCCACGGTGGGCGCACGGGTGAGCGGGAAGGAAGTTCTGGCGGCACTCGCGCATGCCGACGGCTTCGTGGTCGAGCTCGACCACGACGGCGGATGGTTCCGCTTTCACCGGCTGCTTGCCGCGGTGCTGCGTTCCGCGTTGGCCGCGGACGGCGACGAGGACACCGCTGAGCTCCACTTGCGAGCCGCGATCTGGTTCGCCGCGCACCGTCGGACGACGGACGCGGTACATCACGCCGCGCATGCCGGGGATTGGTGGTACGCGGCCTGCCTGCTCGTCGATGGGACCGAGATGGTGGACGCCCTGCATGGCGGCGTCGCGGGGTTCAACCCGATCATGACGGGGATGCCGGACTCCCCGGCCTCGTGGTCGCCGGAGTGCGCACTGGTCGCCGCCGTGGGCCGGCTGGGCCGGGGACAGGTGGGGGCGGCCACCAGATACCTGCAGGTGGCCCGGGGGAGCATCGCCGCGGCGGTCGTGTCCCGTCGTCGCGCGCTCGCGGTCCGGGCCGATCTCGTCGACCTGCGCCGGGCGGAGCTCGCCGGGGCGTGCGAGGAGATGCTGAGCATCACCCGCCGGTTGCTACGGTCCCCGGGCAGGCCGGGCGCCGTGCCGCAGCCGGTTGGTCCGGTGGTTGCCGGTGTGACGGGGCGGGCGGAGGCTGCGGGGAAGGGCCGGCCACGACCGCCCGCCGACATGCGGCCGCCGGGAGATCCCCGGTTCCTGCCCGCCGGCCCCGTCGGGGGCGCCGAAGGTCCCGGACGGGAGCCGGGCGGTGTTCGACGTGATCACGTCGGGGGAGACGTGGCCCGCCCCGGCTCCGTCGTCGGTGGGGCCCCGCCGGACCGCCCGGCCGGGATCGTCGCGCGATCGACCGGTGGTGGCGTGGATGGGGGCGTGGATGGTTCCGACAGGATCGCGGCAGCCGTGGCCTGGTGTGCGCGCGGGCGGGCGGAGCTCTGGCTCGGCCGTCCCGACCTGGCGCTGGAGGCGTTGCGGGAGGCGATGACGGCGGCCCGGGATACCGGTCTGCGGACGGTCGAGGCATCGGCGTCCGGGGCGATGGCTCTCGCCTACGTGCTACGGGGTCGGTTGCGGCAGGCCGAGTCCAGCGCGGCAGCGGCGGTCGCCACCGCCGCTGTGATCACTGCCAGCCCGGTCGATCCCACGGCCGTCCCCGCATCCTCGGATGGTCGGACCGACATGCCGGCAGGCCTGGTCGAGGCGCATCTCGCCCATGCGATGGTGGCGGCAGCCCGGGTCGACGACGTGCGTGTCACGCACCATCTCGACCTCGCGCGGATGGCCTTCACCCCGGCGCATCCTCCCTACCTGCTCGATCTGATCGTCGTGCTGGAGGCGAGGGCGCGATGCCGGCGTGGGGAGGCGGACGATGTGCGGGCTGCCCGCCGTCTCCTGGCGTCGCGAGGACGGCCGGCCGGACCGCCGCTGTGTCTGTCGCTGTGGCGCGCCGCCGAGACCGACCTGCTGATCGCCGTCGGGAACGCCCAGGCTGCCCGGCAGCTGCTGGGCCAGCTGGCCGACACCCGCCGGCCGGACCATGCTCTCGCGCTCGCGGCGGCCCGGGCGAACCTCGCGTGCGCTGATCTAGAGGGAGCGGAGCACGCGGTGGCGGCTCTGCTGCGGGCGGACGGTGGCGGAGGCGGTTCGGTGGTGTCGGCATGTGTGGTGGCAGCGGTGGCGGCCGCGCGGCGTGATGACCATGCGCGGGCCACCGACCTGCTGGCGCGTGCCCTCGCGCTCGCCGAGGACGAGGGACTCGCTGGCCCGTTCCTCGAATTCGGCGGCGAACCGTTGGCGATCTTGGATGCCCATCCCGGCCTCTCCGCCGCACATCCGTTCTTCGTGTCGACTTTGCGGGCCATGGCCACGACGGAGTCCGCCGCCGCGGTGAACCCGCGGACGCCGACCGACGGCGGACCGGTCATGGCCGTATCCGGGGCGGGGGTGCCGCCTCTGGGGGTGCCGCCTCTGGGGGCGGCCGGCCTGGAGGTGCCGAACGGGGGGACGCCGAGCGGGGGGATGCCGAGCGGAGAGGTGGCGGTGCCCGCGCCCGCGTGGCCGGCCACCCCACGTCGATCCGTCATGAGCGGGCGAATGGCACGTCCGGCCCTCATGACCCCCGCGGCGCGCTCGGCGCCGCCTGACCGTGACAGGCAGGGGGCCGACGTCCCGCGCGGCCCCTCCGGCCCCTCCGGCCCCTCCGGTCCGGCGGGCTACGGCCTTGGGACGGGAACAAGTCCGATCTCCCTAGGGCAGCCGGGGGCGCGTGAGCGCTCACCCGGTTCCAGGGACGGGCGGGGACCCGGTGCGGGTGGCCGGCTCAGCGACCGGGAACTCGCGGTCCTCAGCTATCTGCCGACGATGTTGACGACCACCGAGATCGCCGCCGAGCTCTTCGTCTCCGTGAACACGGTGAAGACGCACCTGAAGAGCATCTACCGCAAGCTCGACGTGCCACGGCGTCGCGACGCTGTACATCGCGCGCGCGAATTGCGTCTATTGTAAATAGTCATACCGTTTATCGTAAAAATAAATTTTAGGTGGGAGGTCAACGGTCCGGTGGTCGGGGCGCCGCGATCAGGATGACGGTGATTCAGTGAATCGCGGCGGGCACGGGGGTGGGTACCCTCCCCCCGAGCCGGGTCCGTCRTCCACTGCGTCCGCATAGCCGGCATCGGTGCGGTCGCTCTCCGTGTGACCGGGGCCCGTGTGACCGGCATCGAGGTAGCCGGCATCCCTCTGGATCCTGTTGGACCCGGGCTGCGGTGGGCCGTACCGGTATGTGCCGAACRCCGCCGTTCGTTCGATGCGCCGCCCGATCGGGCCGGGACCAGGCCCGATCGGTGTCCGCCCCGCTCCGCGGGTACGTGCGGTGGCCCGTGCCGGTGCCGGCAGGAAGGCGCGGAGCAGGCAGATCATCGATGTCACGATCCCCGTGATCATCAGGATCAGACCCAGAACCTGGAGATCCACTCCGGTGGTGTGCCAGGTGAGCGCGTAGCGCAGGATGGCACCCACCACGACCAGGAAGACCGACCGCCCCAAGGTCATCGCCTTCGTACCTCCGCCTCTCTCCTACCGTGGCTTTGGTCTCCTGCTGTGGCTTCGACCTGTGGCTTCGGCCGGTCGATGATCGGTGCATGGCCACATCGCGCCCCGGCCGCGCTCGATGGTGTCCGCGCTCGATGTGTCGTCGTCGTGGAGCGGCACCATGGGATGGGTGGTCCGTGCGGGGAGCGGAGAACTCCACCCCTCCGGGGCGGGCCGCGGACCGCTGGCGAAACCGTGCACTGCCGCCGTGGATACCCTGCGTGACCAATGTTCATGCTGTCGATGTCGGTCGGGATCCAGGGCTCACCCGCGCCGGAGGACGTTTTCCGGCTTCTTTCGCGGCCGCGATCGAGGCCGGGGGAGCCAATCTCGTACTTGTGAGGTAGCCCCGACGGGCGGTGCCAGCGGGAGGGAAAAATCACCTCGAGCCACTGCCGGGGGGCCGCCGGACGCCGTCATCCCAAACGTTTACGTGCGTTAAGGTCGCGTTTTCCCCGGCTGAGCCGAAGATGCGGGGTGAGTGTGATCGGGGGGGGCGTGGGCGACTGCTGGCGTAGCGAGGGAGGTGGGCCCTACGCTTGCCGAACCTGTCCAACTTCGCCGGAAATCAACCTGGCGGCATCGTCCCTAGCGGACGAGGCCTGGCGTCGGTTCTGAGTTCTGACCCCCCCGGAGGCACGTGTGACCGACCGAGTTTCCCGCCCGCATGATGTTATCGGTGAGGACGCACTACATCGGCCGCGAATTGGCGTGACCGTCGACACATCCGCCGAGGCCGCTGCGGCGGGCCGGGTCGCGAGGCGTGTCTCCGCGAGCTCACCCGCACCGCTGACCCCGCCGCACCGCTCGCCGGCCACCCGGCATTCCGCCGCCACCGGCGCCGGTGCGGGGCGACCGCTGCACCAGCGCTCCGGCCCGCCGGGGAGCGGCGTGCCGATGGGCGGCTCGCCGATGGGCCGCGGCGACGTGCCGAGCGCCACCGGCCGCGCGGTCCCGGCCGGTGGCCCGCCCGTCCGGTCCGCTCCGGTGGCGCGTACCGCGCCGATGCCGCGGGACCTGGCTCTCGGCGCGGCCGAGCTGCGCGGCATCCTGCGCGTGGTGGAGGACTGCGAGCGGGCGTCGTCGCTGGCATCCTTCCGCGAGCTCGCCCTGGACGGCATGGCCCGGCATCTCGGTTACCGGCATTCCGCCTTCTTCCTGGGCTCCTCGCTCGAGACCGCCTTCCAGGACGCCCGGCCCACCGGTCGCGGGCTGGCGCTTCGACTCGCGGGCCCCTACCTGGAGCGTTACCGGGAGCTGGAGGCCCTCAGCAATCCGGACAGCCTGCGTTCGGTCCGCGAGCGGGGGCTCGCCACCCTTGACGATCTCGGCGTCCCGGAACGCCCGGAGGTGCGGATGCGCCTGGAGCGGTTTCTGCGGGCACACGGCATCCACGCGAAGCTGCTCATCCGCCTGTTCGGTCCGTCGAACGTGGGCGCCGTGGTGTCCCTGCTGGATTCTCGGCCGGGCGCGTTCGGACCGCGGGACCGCGCCGTCGGGGCAGTTCTCGGGCGGCATCTCGGTAATCTCCTGCGTTTCTACATCCGGGCGGACCCGGGCCCGTCGGTCGCGGGCAAGCTGTCGGCGCGCGAGCGCGACGTCGTCCGTCTCGTCGCCGAAGGCCGTTCCAACCGCCAGGTCGCCGAGGCGCTGTGCATCAGCATCGACACGGTCAAGCACCATCTCACCCATGCGCTCGTGGCGACGGGGTGCACGAACCGGACCCAGCTGGCGATCGCGTGGCAGCGGGAGACGAGCGCGTTCGCGGCCCCCGGCAACCCGCGGCCCTGAAACTGTGACGTCATAAGGTCATGAGGCCGCTGCCGTGGATGTTCGATCGGTGGGATCCGTGGGATCCGCGGCGGTGCCGATGATCTACGACCTCAGATTYGAGCCGCGAACCCCGGTGCGCCACCGCGCGGGACGCGGTCGCCGGCACCTGATCCTCCGATGACGGCGATCATGATCGACCTCTCCATCGGGGCCGCCGGCATTTCGGCGCGAAGGGATGAGGCGAGAGGCCGGTCCCGATGATCGAGCAGTGGCGGGAACGGACACCCTGCGTGTCCGTTCCCGGTGCCGACGGCCGCGTGCCGATGATCCCACCCGGGTGACAAAGCCGGTCCGTGGTAATCGATCTGGCCTCGCCTGACCGGTCCCGAGGGTCATGTCCTGCACGCCCCGCGACGACTGTCGCTTATTGTGGCTGAAATGTTGCCATTGGCATCCCTATTGAGGTCGTTGCCGGAAAGTTGATCGGATAAGCTTGCGATCGACGGCGCGCTGTGACTAGGTTGGCCGATGTCCCTTCTGGTCCGCATGGGGTCTGAAGGAGTCAGTCTCCGTCCGTCAGCGCCTGACCCGGCCGGCGGCGACCACGATCGATTTTCAGGACGGTGTCCGCCCGTGGTTCCATACCTCCCGGGGCGTCGTCCTCGCATCCGATTTCTCCAGGCCCTGCGCGTGCGGGCGTGTGTTGCCGGAAAGTAGCCACATCTGTTCATCGCCGCATTAGATGATCGATTCTGAAGAGAAACCGCCGCGACCGGCGACCGGGATAGCGACCTGCGTGATACTCATTCGTAACCTCCATCGATGGCCGCAGCGATTGATGACGTCGCCCGGTGCACACCCCTGCGGGCTCTGTGTAATCCCGATCCGCGACATCGTCATCGATGTCCGGCGGTGGGCGAGCCGGCGACTGGATGTCGTCCGAACCTGGTCACGGCGACCGCGCCAGTGGTCCGATGGGCCCACGATCACCGCTGTGGTCCGGCACCGCGCAATGATCCCAACCGAGCCGGCTAGTATTCCGCGCACGTTGGCAATCCCGTGTCGGCTAATCGGATGCGGCCGCCGTGGGACCGGGGGACACCAGTTCCGCGACAGCCTGTTGGGGGTTGGTTCGTTTTTCGCATACTCAGGGCGGATGCGGCTTCCCGGATGTCTGCCGTCCCGACGGCACTGACCAGGAGGTCTGGATGGTGCGGGCGGTCCTGTCGTCCGAAACRAGTCGATCATGCTGGTTCGGTGGGTGAGTTCCATGGCCTCGATGCGCCGCCGCGACGATCGTGCGGCAGCGGACGCGCTGCCGGCCACGGGTCTGCCGGCTGCCCGCCTGCCCTTGAGGTGCCCGCCCACGCGGACCAGCGATTACCCGCCCATCCGGACCAGCGATTGCCCGCCCATGCGGACCAGCACAGCTCCCTCAGCCTCTGCCCCCTCAGCGCCCTGCCTCAGGCGGGGACCGGTCGGGAGGACCAGCCGATGACCACTGCACCCAGCGCGTCACCCGTGGCCTCGCCGGCCAATCCCGCCGACCGCGATCCGCTCGACGCCCGCGAGCTGGTCGTGGTGATCACGCCGTTCGCCGAACCGTCCGCGTCCCTGGTCGCCGCGGTGCAGCGGGCCGGAGGGCTCGGGGTGCTGGATCTCGGGCTGCTGGCCGGACCGGCGCGTGATGCGCTGCGGGACGCCGCGYGGTGGGYGCCGGGCCGGTTCGGGGTGCGGGCTGCCCCCGGCTGCCCCCTCGATCCCGACGAGCTGCCCGCGAGCGTCGGGACCGTCGTACTCGTCGCCCGATCCGGTCCGGATCCCCGATCCGGCCCCGTCGCGTGGGCGGATGCCGGGCCGGGCCCGGGGAGCCGCTGGGACATCGGCGCGCTGACGAGCCGGTGGCGGACGAGCGGGCCGCGTGGAGAGGCGCGGCGCCGGGTCTGGGCGGAGGTCACCTCGGTTGCGCAGGCGCGCGACGCGGTGGCGGCGGGGGTCGAGGGACTGATCGCGCGAGGCAACGAGTCCGGGGGGCCTGTGGGCGACCTCACCACCTTCACCCTCCTGCAACATCTGCTCGCGCAGGCGTTCGTCACCACCGAGGGCGCGCCGCTGCCCGTGTTTGCCGCTGGCGGGATCGGTCCGGCCACCGCGGCGGCCGCGGTGGCCGGCGGCGCGGCCGGTGTGGTCCTGGACTCCCAGCTCGCCCTGGTGCGTGAGATGGAGCTGCCGGCACAGGTCGCGGCGGCGATCCGCGCGATGGACGGCAGCGAGACCACCCTCCTCGCCGGCTACCGGGTGTACACCCGCCCCGATCTGCCCGTCGCCGCCATGACGGGCGCCGCCATGGCCGGCGCTGCCACGGCGATCCCGTTCCGGCTGGGTGCGCGTGATCTGCGTAACCAGTTTCTCCCGGTCGGCCAGGACGGAGCGTTCGCCGCCGATCTCGCCGACCGCCACGTGACCGCGGGCGGTGTCGTACGGGCCGTGCGTCAGGGCATCCGCGAGGGCATCGCTGCCGCCGCCCGTACCCGTCCCCTCGCCCCCGGTGYGCCCTTCGCCGCTGCCCGCGGCCTGCGCCACCCGGTCGCGCAGGGACCGATGACGCGGGTCAGCGACCGGGCGGCGTTCGCTCATGCCGTCGCCGACGAGGGCGGGCTGCCTTTCCTCGCCCTGGCGCTGATGAGCGGCGAGGACAGCCGCGCCCTGCTGGAGGAGACCGCGGACCTGCTCGGGGACGCGCCCTGGGGGGTCGGGGTCCTCGGGTTCGCCCCGGCGCCGCTGCGGGCCGCCCAACTCGCCGCCGTGCATGACGTGCGTCCTGCCTGCGCGATCGTCGCCGGAGGTCGCCCGGCACAGGCGGCCCCGCTGGAGGCCGCCGGCATCGACACGTTCCTGCATGTCCCGTCCCCGGGGCTGCTGAACCGTTTCCTGGCCGACGGCGCGCGCAAGTTCGTCTTCGAGGGGCGTGAATGCGGCGGGCACGTCGGGCCGCGGGCGAGCTTCCCGCTGTGGGAGGCGCAGATCGCCGGCCTGCTGGAGTTCGGCACGACCGATCAGGCCGGTCCGGACTTCTTCGCGGGCCTGCATCTGCTGTTCGCCGGGGGCGTGCATGACGCCCGTTCCGCTGCGATGGTCGCCGCGGCGGCCGGGCCGCTCGCCGAGCGGGGCGCGAGCGTCGGCGTGCTGATGGGCACCGCGTACCTGTTCACCGCCGAGGCCGTCGCGTCCGGGGCGATCCTGCCGGGTTTCCAGCAGGCCGCTCTCGACTGCGAGCGCACCGTGCTGCTCGAGACCTCTCCCGGTCATGCCACCCGGTGCGTGGAGTCCGCGTACGTCCACACCTTTCTGGGCCGTCGCCGTGAGCTGATCGCCGCCGGCAACTCCCGCCAGCAGATGTGGGAGGAGCTCGAGGCGCTCAACCTCGGCCGGCTGCGGGTCGCGAGCAAGGGCCTGCGCCGTGAGGGCAGCGAGGTCGTCACGGTCGATCCCGCGACCCAGGCCCGGGACGGCATGTACATGATCGGACAGGTCGCCGCCCTGCGTTCGCGGCGGACGAGCATCGCCGAGCTGCATGACGAGGTCACCGCGCAGGCCACGGCCGGGCTCGCCGCCCGCTCCGCCGAGCTGCGCTCCGCCGAGCCGCGGCCCGCCGACAGGAGCGCGGCGCCCGGCCGCCCGGCCGCCCGGCCGCTCGACATCGCGATCGTCGGGATGTCCGCGATCTTCCCGGACGCCCCGGACCTGGCCAGCTTCTGGGCGAACATCGTCGCCGGCAACGACGCCATCCGCGAGGTCCCGGCCGATCGCTGGGATGCCGAGGTCTACTACCACCCGGACGCGGTGCTCAGGGACGCTGGCCGCAGGACGCCGTCGAGATGGGGCGGTTTCCTCCCGCAGGTGCCGTTCGACGCGCTGGCCTACGGTATCCCGCCGAAGTCGCTGCGCAGTATCGAGACCAGCCAGCTCCTCGCGCTGGAGGTCGCCGCCCGCGCGCTGAGCGGCGCCGGGTACGACGCGGGCCAGAAGGACGTGGGCCAGAAGACCGCCGGCGAGAGTCGGGCGTTCGACCGCTCCCGCACGTCGGTGGTCTTCGGCACGGAGGCCGGGACGGATCTCTCCGGTGCCTACAGCTTCCGCTCCCTGTGGCCGGCGCTGCTCGGGGACCTGCCGGCCGAGCTGGAGGAGTTCCTGCCGGAGCTGGACGAGGACTCGTTCCCGGGCATGCTCGCGAACGTCATCGCTGGCCGGGTCGCCAACCGGCTGGACCTCGGCGGGGTGAACTTCACCGTGGACGCGGCCTGCGCGTCGTCGCTCGCCGCCCTCGACGCCGCCTGCAAGGAGCTCGTCGCGGGCACCTCGGACATGGTGCTGTGCGGCGGCGTGGACACCCACGCGGGCGCCCACGACTTTCTGCTGTTCTCCTCCGTCCATGCGCTGTCTCCGGGCGGTCGGTGCCGCAGCTTCGACGCGGGCGCCGACGGCACCAGCCTCGGTGAGGGGGTGGCCGTCGTCGTGCTCAAGCGGCTCGCGGACGCCGAACGGGACGGCGACCGGATCCACGCCGTCATCCGGGCCGTCGCCGGTTCCTCCGACGGGCGGGCCCTGGGGCTGACCGCGCCGCGCAAGGCCGRCCAGGTGCTCTCCCTGGAACGGGCCTACGGGCGGGCGGGGATCTCGCCCAGCGAGATCGGTCTGCTGGAGGCGCACGCGACCGGAACGGTCGTGGGGGACCGCACCGAGCTCGCCACCCTCACCGAGGTCTTCACCAACCACGGTGCGACGCCGGGCCAGTGCGCGGTGGGTTCGGTGAAGTCGCAGATCGGGCACACGAAGTGTGCGGCGGGCCTGGCCGGTCTGATCAAAATGGCCAAGGCCGTCGAGACCGGGGTACGGCCGCCGACCCTGCACATCGACACGCCGAACGCCTATTGGGACGCCGAGAGCAGCCCGTTCTACTTTGACGACGTCGCCAAGCCGTGGGTTGCCCCGGCCGAGCGGCGCCACGCCGGCGTGTCGGCCTTCGGATTCGGCGGCACCAACTTCCACGTCGTGCTGTCCGCCTATGACGGCGGGCCCGAGCCCGCCCACGGCCTCGACAGCTGGCCCGCGGAGTTGTTCGTCGTCCGCGGCACCGACCGGGTGGCGGCCACCCGGGCGCTGGACCGGCTGGCCGAGCTGATCGTCGCGAACGACGCGGCCGGACGGCCGTTCCGTCTGCGTGACCTCGCCTCCACCGTCTGCGCGGAACGCGGCGGCCCGGTCCAGCTCGCGTTCGTCGCCGGCGACCTCGACGCGCTGCCCACCGCCATCGACCAGGCGCGCACGTTCACGTCGAACCCTCGGGCGGGTCTGTTCGTCCGGGACCAGGACGCGGATCCGGGTGCCACCGCGTTCCTCTTCCCCGGTCAGGGCAGTCAGCGGCCCGGCATGCTCGCCGACCTGTTCATCGCCTTCCCACGGCTGCGGTCCGTGCTGGACCTCGCCCCCCGGTGGGCGGACACGATGTTCCCGCCGGCGGCCTTCTCCCGGGAGCAGAAGGCCGCCCAGGCGGCCGCGATCACCGACACCCGTGCGGCCCAGCCGACGCTGGGGCTCGCCGGGCTTGCCGTCCACGACCTGCTGACCAGCCTCGGGGTGCGCCCGGACCACGTCGCCGGGCACTCCTACGGCGAACTGGTCGCGCTGTGCGCCGCCGGGGCGCTGGACCGGCGGGACCTCATCGGCCTGAGCGAGGCCCGTGCCGCGGCGATCCTGGCAGCCGCTGGCGACGACCCGGGCACGATGGCGGCGGTCTCCGCGTCGGTCGAGCAGGTCCGCGCCGCGCTCGACGGGGCCGTTACGGGTGGGGAGGCCGGACCGGGCCGGGTCGTCGTGGCCAACCACAACGCCCCGCGGCAGAGCGTGATCTCCGGGCCGACGGACGCCGTTGCCGCCGCCGTGGCGGCTCTCGGCCGGGCCGGCATCAGCGCCAAGCCGATCCCGGTCGCGTGCGCCTTCCACAGCCCGGTGGTGACGGAAGCGGCGACGGCGCTGGCCGCCCGGCTCGATGAGGTCGAGGTCGAGGCGCCGACCCTGCCGGTCTGGTCCAACACGACCGCCGGGCCCTACCCCGGCAGCCCGGACGAGGTGCGGGCGACGCTCGCCGGTCAGGTGGCGGCGCCGGTCAGGTTCGTCGAGCAGATCGAGGCGATGTACGCCGCGGGGGTGCGGACCTTCGTCGAGGCCGGGCCCGGCCGCGTCTTGGCGCAACTCGTCGGCAGAATTCTGGCCGGTCGACCGCACCGGGTGGTGGCCACCGACGTCGCCGGCGAGCCGGGGCTGCGCCGGTTGCTGCTGGCCCTCGCCGAGCTCGCCGCCGTCGGTGTCGAGCTCGACCCCTCCGCGCTGTTCACCGGCCGCGACGCCCGGGTGGTCAGCGCGACGGACCTGCCGCGCCGTCCCGGCTGGCTCATCGACGGGGCCTATGTGCGCACGCCCGACGGCCGGTTCCTTCCTGGTGGGCTGCGGCCGCCGACCCGGCTGACGGTGCGGACGACGTCACCCGGGGTCGCCTCCGTGCCCGGGGCCGCATCCGTGCCCGAGATCGTCGGCGTGCGCGGGTTCGTCGAGGACACCGTGGCGCCGGCTCCCCCGTTCGACCGCGCCGGCGTGACCGACCACAGCGAGACGACCGACGACCCTGCGGCGGGGCCYGCCGGACTGGCCGAACTTGGAGGTGACGGACCGGTGGACGCCGTGGTGCTGGAGTTTCTGCGAACCACCCGGGAACTGGTCGCGGCGCAACGTGACGTCGTACTGGGCTACCTGGGCATCGACCCGACCGGCCTGGCCCGGCCCGGCCAGCTCCCCGAGGGGCGGCCGGCGGACCTTGTGCGGCCGCGGCCGGGGGTCGTGTCTGACGACGTGCCGGGCTT
>NZ_MRUJ01000110.1:0-6256 GCF_002099325.1 Frankia sp. KB5
CGGCGTCCATCCGGAACGCGCCGGAGTTGTCGACCGCGACCGCGCCGTGGGCCGCCGCTACCGGTGCCCACCGGGCGGAGACCTCGTCGGGAACGTCGAACACGGCCACGTCCACGCCGTCGAAGACCTCCGGTGCCAGGGCCTGGACGACGACGTCCGCGCCGCGCACCCGTACCGTCCGTCCCGCGGATCGGGCCGAGGCGATCGGCCGGATCTCTCCCCAGATGCCGGGGCGTTCGTCGAGCAGCGACAGCATCACCGTGCCGACCGCGCCGGTCGCCCCCACCACTGCGAGCGTCGGTCGCCGGCCCGCCTCGTTGCTCGTCACGATCCATCCTCCTGATTCGCCACTGTGCCGCCGCGGCGTGTCCAGCTGCCGCGGCGTGTCCAGCTGCCGCGGTGTGCCGCCGTCTCGAGGACCCACGACGTCGCCAACGTCATCGTCCGGTTCCCGCGTACACGATCGCCCCGCCGTTCGGGTCACCCAGGTCGAAGGCGCCGTGCACGGCCCGCACGGCGAGCGGGAGGTCGGTGTCGCGCACCACTACTGAGATGCGAATCTCAGAGGTGGAGATGATCTCGACGTTGACCCCCGCGTCGGCGAGGGAGCCGAAGAACCGGGCGGACACCCCCGGGTGCGACTTCATCCCCGCGCCGATCAGCGACAGCTTGCCGATGTGGTCGTCGTAGAGGGTGCGCTCGAAGCCGATCTCGCTTTGGACCTTCGT
The DNA here is from genome assembly GCF_002099325.1 of Frankia sp. KB5. Lineage (NCBI taxonomy): Bacteria > Bacillati > Actinomycetota > Actinomycetes > Frankiales > Frankiaceae > Frankia > Frankia sp. KB5. Next base: position 729 of record NZ_MRUJ01000110.1, read on the forward strand.
GAGCGCGGTGAGCGCGGTACGTCCATCCGCCTTGGGCAGGGTGAACGAGATATCCGTCCGCCCCGACCCGGCGACCGAGCCGACCTGAACGATCATGTCCAGGTTGACGTCGGTGTCCGCCACGGCCCGGAACACCGCCGCCGCCACCCCGGGCTTGTCCGGGCATCCGACGACCGTCACCTTCGCCTCGCTGAGGTCGTGCGCGACCCCACGGATGATGGCCTGTTCCACGAGCTGTTCCTCCGGAATCTCGGTGACCCACGTGCCCGGCTTCKCAGAGAAGGACGATCGGACATGCACGGGGACGCTGTAACGGCGGGCGTACTCGACGCACCTCAGCATGAGGACCTTCGCGCCGCACGCCGCCATCTCCAGCATCTCCTCATAAGAGATCGTGTCGATGCGGCGGGCGTCGGGGACGATGCGCGGGTCGGCGGTGAACACGCCGTCTACATCGGTGTAGATCTCGCAGGCGTCTGCTCCCAGCGCGGCAGCGAGCGCCACCGCGGTCGTGTCCGAGCCGCCTCGACCGAGCGTGGTGATGTCCTTCGTGTCCTGGCTCACACCCTGGAAGCCCGCGACGATCGCGATGGCGCCGGAGTCCAGGGCGGCGCGGATCCGCCCGGGGGTAACGTCGATGATGCGCGCCTTGCCGTGCACCGAGTCGGTGATGACTCCGGCCTGGGAGCCGGTGAACGAGCGGGCTTCGGCGCCGAGGGTGGTGATCGCCATGGCCAGCAGCGCCATCGAGATTCGCTCACCGGCGGTGAGCAGCATGTCGAGCTCCCGGGCGGGCGGAAGCGGCGAGACCTGTTCGGCCAGATCGAGAAGTTCGTCGGTGGTGTCACCCATCGCGCTGACCACCACGACGACGTCGTTGCCGGCCCGCCGGTTCTCCACGATTCGCTCAGCGACTCGTTTGATGCGGTCCGCGTCGGCAACGGAGGACCCACCGAACTTCGCGACCAAGAGCGCCATGGCAGCCAGGTTACCGAGCGCGGCCGCTGACCGAGCGCGGCCGCCCGTCGCCCTTGCTCGGCGGCCTTGCCCGGATCTGGTCCGGTGTCCCTTTTCCGCCGCCGGGACGATGTCGCCCCGGCGACGGGGTGCTGGGCGTATTCCTTCCGGTGTGCCAGGGTGATGACATCCGCACGACCGGCTCACCCGTATGACCGACTCACCCGTACGACCGGCTCACCCGTATGACCGACTGCGACGCACGCGGTCCACGCGATGGTCCCCGACGCCGAGGACCAGCTCAGGAAGGACGATCCTCAATGGCAGTCAGCCTTGYCAAGGGCGGCAACGTCAGCCTCACGAAGCAGGCCGCCGAGGCCGGYACCCCCCAGCTCACCGCGTTGAACGTCGGGCTCGGATGGGACGCCCGCACGACCACCGGGACCGATTTCGACCTGGACGCCTCTGCCATCGGCGTCCGGGCGGACGGCAAGGTCCTCAACGACGGCTACTTCGTCTTCTTCAACAACCTCGCGTCCCCCGAGGGGGCGATCACGCTCACCGGTGACAACCTGACCGGACAGGGCGAGGGGGACGACGAGTCCGTTATCATCAACCTTGCACTGGTTCCAGTCGACATTGACCGGATTATCGTTCCGGTTTCCATCTACGACGCGGTGAACCGGAACCAGAACTTCGGCCAGGTGCGCAACGCCTACATCCGCGTGGTCGACCAGGGCGGAAACGAGCTGGTCCGCTACGATTTGTCCGAGGACTACTCCACCGAAACCGTCGTCATCTTCGGTGAGGTCTACCGCAACGGCGCCGACTGGAAGTTCCGCGCCGTCGGCCAGGGCCACAATGACCTTGGTGGTCTGGCTCGTGATCATGGCGTCAACATCTGAGCTACCCGAGCGGATGCGTGCCTGRCAAGTAGTCGCTCCCGGGCCGATGAGCACCCGCCCGCTGCGCCCGGCCGAGCTGCCCGTGCCCCGGCCAGGGCCGGGCCAGGTTCGGGTCCACGTCGACGCCTGCGGAGTCTGCCGTACCGATCTGCACCTCGCCGAGGGTGATCTCCCGCCGCACCGACCGCGCACCGTGCCCGGACATGAGGTCGTCGGACGGGTCGACGCGGTTGGCGAGGGGGTGAGCGGCGTGCGCACCGGGGACCGGCTGGGCATCGCCTGGCTGGCCTCGACCGACGGGACCTGCGGGTACTGTCGGCGCGGAGCGGAGAACCTCTGCCCGGCCTCGACCTACACCGGATGGGATGTCGACGGCGGATACGCCGAGTACGCCTGCGTGCGCGCCGACTATGCCTACCGGCTGCCCGACGGCTACAGCGATGCGGAGCTTGCCCCGCTGCTGTGCGCCGGCATCGTCGGCTACCGGGCGCTGCGCCGGGCGGAGCTGCCGCCCGGCGGGAGGCTCGGCATCTACGGGTTCGGCGCGTCCGCCCATCTCGCCGCCCAGGTGGCGATCGCACAGGGCGCCACCGTCCACGTGATGACGCGCTCGGCGCGGGCCCGCGAGCTTGCTCTGGAACTCGGCGCCGCCTCGGCGGGCGAGGCGTATGCCGCACCGCCCGAGCCGCTGGACGCGGCCGTGCTCTTCGCCCCGGTGGGTGACCTGGTGCCGGTGGCGCTCGCCGCGCTCGACCGTGGCGGCACGCTGTCCATCGCGGGCATCCACCTCAGCGACATCCCGCCGCTCGTTTACTCCGACCATCTGTTCCAGGAACGGTCCGTACGCAGCACGACCGCCAACACTCGCGCCGACGGTGAGGAGTTCCTGGCGATCGCCGCCGAGCACCGGCTCGCGGTGACCGTGTCGCCCTACCCGCTGTCCGCGGCCGACCGGGCCCTCGCCGACCTCGCCGCCGACCGGGTCACCGGCGCGGCCGTGCTGCTGCCCTGACCGTTTTGCCTGTCCTGTCGGTGCCGGGCCTTCCTGCCGATGCCGGCCCTTCCGGATCTGGTTCGTAGATCCGGAAGGGCCCGGGATCCGGAAGGGCCCGGAGGTTTGGCGACCTTGCCGGGGGATGCGCGCTGAGCTTCCGCGTTCAGTCGCCGCGGGTCGCGAGTCGGCGCAGGAGTAGGGTGCCCGCGGTGGTCAGTACGGCGGCCGTCGCAATCTCGCGCGGCAGGCGGTGTCGGGCCTCGTTCTGGATCGCTTCGTGGAAACGGTCGAACCGGCTCGGCCAGGGACTCACCCCGACGAAGTACCGGCCCACCTTGTCGGTGTCCGGTAGGCAGGCACCGGTCATGCCGGCGAGGACGGCGAGTCGGCGCCCGGCGGGGGCGGACGCCVTCAACAAGGCCATGGCCGCGAGTCCCGCCACGCCGTCCTTGCGTGCGATCGGCAACCATTCCGGCTCGGTGTTCGGACCCGTTCCCCAGTGGGGCAACGCGTCCATGACCAGGTGTGAGACGAAGCCGGCGGCGAGGGCGGACACCGGGTGCCGGATCGCCATGCCCACGAAAGCGCCCGCCCCGACATGTGAACTGATGATCATGCTTCAGGACCTCCTGGTGGCAGACGGACGGCAGAGCGTTCGCCGGGTACCCCCTACCCTGACGTCCCGATTGGAGGATGCGTACCGCGGGGTGATGGTGGGGCCTTCCGGTGGTCACCATCAGTGGTCGCCCGGTGGTCTCCGTGTTTGGGGGCGCGGGTACCACCGCTCCCGGGATCGGATCCGGGTGTCCGATGCTCGCGCGAAGGTGCGCGCGGACGCCGTCCCACCTTTCTCTGGATGCTCTTGCTGYCGCCCGTCTCGATGCGTTCGTCGATGCTCCGSCCGATTCCCACGCCGACGCGCGAGCCGACGAATTCGTCGAATGCCCGCGCAGATGCTCGGGCGAATGYGCATCATGGGTAGATCGGCGCGCCTCGTAGCATCTGGGCGCGTAGCGGAGCGACTCGGCGGCAATCCATGGATGAAGGGCTGCTGTAGCGTGAAGGAGATAACTCAGAGTGATCAATTTTGAGGTTTGGGTGGCGTTGGTGCGGGAAGCTACCGGGATGTCCTCCGGTGAGGATGGCGGTTCGCCGGGCGGTCCGGGGCACCGCGGCGGCGTGGGTCCGGGGCACCGCGGCGCTGGAGACCTGAGCGGTGTGGATGGATAGGCGCGTCCGTGATCTACGCATGTGCCACCTACCAGCCGTCTGCGACCTGGCCACGCCGGTGCCGTCGGGGGTGGTCGTCTCCGTCGCGTGGCGGCTGGAAGGGGCCGGGCGGATCATCGGCGGCATGGTGCCCCGCGGCCATCCGGGGGCTGGCCCGCAGGGTAAACGGGTCCTGCACGGTGAGGGGATCTGGGCGGCCGAGATGTATCCGCGGGACCGGGAGATCGCGGCGGAGGCCGACCTCGTCGAGCCGGGTTCGGCGGCCCGGCCGGTCCGGCTGGTGGTGCACGGCTCCGACCGGGACATCATCGGCTATCTGGATCAGCCCTGCCTGCCGGCCACCCGACTCGCCCGGCTCACGACCGGGCTGCGCCGGGACGCCCGTCAGGTCAGGGTCCGGGCGGCCGGGCGGGTCTGGTGGCTACGGGCGACGAACGTCTTCGGAGTACAGGTCGTCCGGGATCCCGAGGTACGGATCTACCGCACCAGAGGATTACACGCCGTGTTCAGTGCCGAGGCCGACCACCTTGACGTCAGCGTGGTCCTGCTGGCCCTGGCCTCGATTCCCAGCTCGGCTTATGCCCCCATCCTGGGGTTCTAGCGGCTGCAGCGGCCCCGGCGGACCCGGTGGCGGACCGGCGGACCCGGTGGCGGACCGGTGGAGCCGGGTGGCTTCGGGGTGGGACCGGGTGACAGCAGGCCGGGGTGTCAGGCGCTGACGACGCGGCGTCCCTCGAAGGCGCGTCCCAGGGTCACTTCGTCCGCCCATTCGAGGTCACCGCCCATGGGCAGGCCGCTGGCGAGGCGGGTGACCTTCAGGCCCATCGGAGCGATCTGCCGGGCCAGGTAGGATGCGGTGACCTCACCCTCGGTATTCGGATCGGTGGCGAGGATCAGTTCGGTCACCGTGCCGTCCGCCAGGCGGGCGACGAGTTCCCGGATGTGCAGGTCGTCGGGACCGACACCGCCGATGGGATTGATCGCGCCCCCGAGCACGTGGTACCGCCCCCGGAACTCGCGGGTGCGTTCGATCGCCACGACGTCCTTGGGTTCCTCGACCACACAGATCGAGCTCGGATCGCGGCGGGGATCGGAGCAGATCCGACACAGTTCCGACTGCGCCACGTTGAAGCAACTCCGACAGAACTGGACCTTCTCCTTGACCTCGGTCAGGGCGGTGGCCAGCCTGCGGACGTCCACGGGGTCGGCGGCCAGCAGATGAAACGCGATCCGCTGGGCACTTTTGGGACCGATGCCGGGCAGCCGCCCGAGCTCGTCGATCAGATCCTGGACGATGCCCTCGTACACCGGTGCCGCCGGTTGTCAGCCGAGCCCGGGAAGGCCCGGGCCACCCGGAAGCGGGCCTCCGAGGCCGCCACCGGACAGCAGGCCACCGAGTCCACCGAGTCCACCGAGTCCGTCGGCGCCACCCGGACCTGCCG
>NZ_MRUJ01000111.1:0-9478 GCF_002099325.1 Frankia sp. KB5
TCAGCCGTGGGCTCGCCGTCCCCCGCATCTCGACCAGGCCGTTGTGCAGGACGTCCGCCGTCCGGGACAGCTCGGCGGGGCCCATCCGGGTGGTCTGCGCCCGCATCCGGTCGATCTGGTCGGGGGAGAAGGATTCCAGCAGGCCGCGGGCGTCCGCGTCCGGAACGGCCGCCATCACGATCAGGTCGCGGAACCGGTCGAGGAGATCGGTCGCGAACCGGCGCGGGTCGTGACCGGCGGAGACGACCTTGTCGACCACGGTGAACAGGGCCGCGCCGTCGCGGTCGGCCAGCGCGTCGACGGTCTCGTCCAGCAAGACGCCGTCGGTCATGCCGAGCAGCGCCACCGCCCGGTCGTAGCGCAGGCCGTCGTCGTCCGCGCCGGCCAGCAGCTGGTCGAGAACGGACAGCGAGTCGCGAACCGATCCGGCGCCCGCCCGCACGATCAGCGGCAACACGGCTGGATCGACGACGACCCCCTCCCGGGCGCAGACCGACGCCAGATGTTCGCGCAGCACGCCCGGCGGAACCAGCCGGAAGGCATAGTGGTGCGTCCGGGACCGGATGGTCGGGATGACCTTGTCCGGTTCGGTGGTGGCGAAGACGAACTTGAGGTACGGCGGGGGCTCCTCGACGACCTTCAGCAGCGCGTTGAACGCCGCCGCGGTCACCATGTGCGCCTCGTCCACCACGAAGACCTTGAACCGGGCCGACGCAGGGGCGAAGAACGCCCGCTCGCGCAGGTCACGGGCGTCGTCAACGAGACCGTGCGACGCGGCGTCGATCTCCGTGACGTCCATCGAGGCGCCCGTCCGGATGCCCACGCACTCGTCGCACACCCCGCAGGGTTCAGGGGTCGGGCCCTGKACGCAGTTCAGCGAGGCGGCGAGGATCCGGGCGGAGGAGGTCTTGCCGCAGCCCCGGGGGCCGCTGAAGAGATAGGCGTGGTGCAGCCGACCGGTGCGCAGGGCCTTGCGCAGCGCGTCGGTCACGTGCTCCTGGCCGACGACCTGAGCGAACGTCGCGGGACGGTAGCGGTTGTACAACGCTGTGCTCACTGACCTGCTCCGCGTGCTCGACGAGACGATCGGCGAAACGAGAGGACCCCCCGCACACCCGCCAGAGCCCGCTTACCCTTGCTGCCTTCCGGCCCTGGGGGGGTTCACGAGGGTAACGCCGCACGAGGGGTCTGCTGTGCAGTCTAGCCCGTGATGGACGATCATGAATTCCGAGGTCTGCCGGGCGGCACGGCGGCAGGCCCGGCGCCCGGCCCCGCAACGATCAGATAGTCTCATCCACGGAGGATTCGCCTAGTGGCCTAGGGCGCACGCTTGGAAAGCGTGTTGGGGGCAACCCCTCGCGAGTTCGAATCTCGCATCCTCCGCCGTTTCGCTGTATTCCGGCAATTATGATCAAGGCTCCTGACCTGGGCGGATTCCGGGTCGGACACAGGGTCACCATCCTCCGATGATCGTTGTGAGAGTCCCGTGAGAGTCCGGCGTGTGCGGGGCACCGCGGTAGCCACCGCCTCGGCGGCCCGCTGGCCGGACGACCGCATCAGGTGGACGTAGAGGTTGCCGGTGATCGCGGTGGAGCTGTGCCCGTGCCGCTTGGACACCAGCGTGATGTCGACACCGTTGCATGTGAGCGTCCAATGGTGCTCTCATGCCGCCTTGCCTCTCGGCGAGGCGCCCCGAGTCTGATCGGCCGAAGCCGCGCTCGGTTCCCGCTTCTTAGCCACCTGCCCGCTTGCGCGGGTCTTACGGTCGTCTCCACGGGCGTTTACCGTCTCCGACGCACTGGCGGCGACGAGGTTGTGCAGGTTGATTGCGGCGTTGTGGTCGCGGTCGAGTACCAGTCCRCAGGACTGGCAGGTGAACGTGCGCTCGGACAGCGTCCGCAGGCGCGCCCCGCGCGGCGATCGCGGAGGGAGGCCGGTGGTCTCCAACGTCGACCGCGCTCGACCGGTACACCCGGCAGACCGACCTCCGCAGGAACCACCCGCTCCGCAACGTGGCGATCCGACCTGCCCCTGCACGACGTCCAGGACGCCGCCGGCCACGCCGACCCGCGCACCACTCAGCGGTACAACCGCGCCCGGCACCCCGCCTACGCCCTCGCTGGACACCGCGCCGGCTGACGGTCACCGCTGCCGTGACACTCTCTGAGCTCGCGGTGCTGGATATGCCCGTCCRTAGGCTCTGAGGAGGGCTTCCCGCTCCGCCGGAGTCGCGCCGCGAAGCACCACGATCAGCCCCAGCAGCCAGACACCGCGGTACAGCGCCTCGGGTACCGCGGTCATCAGAACGATCAGAAACACGGGGTTCCTCCCTTTAGCCAGACCACTCCCTTGTGGAGCGGACCGACCGAGGGCGACCCACATCCGTTCATATCGACGATCATCCGGCTACGGCAAATTATTGATCTTGAAACATCAAGATCTATGATCTTCTATTGATTGACCCGCTATGTGACTGAGATCACGCGATTGGGGGCCGGGGCTGCGGGTTCCGGGCCGGATTCCGGTTCGGGACGGAGCGGCGAATACGCCTTCCCGTCCGTGTCCATCGCAGCGAACACGTTGACCTTGTGACGGATCAGCCCGGCGCGGGCGTACAGGTCATCCATGGCTGTTGCCTTCCTGGAGGATCGCGATCAGGCGCGCTAGGTCATCGCGGGACATGTGCTTAYGGAGAGCGGCAGCGACCGCGGTGGGCGAGGAGACGACGATCCGCGGGTGCCGCCAGCCCATTTCCCGCGCGGCGGCATTTGCGGACATCTGGCCACCGACGACCCTCGCGGCCAGATCTGCGGCCTCGGGATCCGTTACTGCATCTGCGCGTCGCACACCGACGCCGTGACGCTGCCCGCCCGCTATGGGCAGAACGGGCGCCGCCGCGGTCCCTATGGCCGCGGAGCACGCGGTAGGCATGCAGAAAGGCGCGGCTCAGACGTTCGTTCCGGACGTCAGTGCCGGGCGTTGCGCTGCCGCGACCGGTTCGCCGAGCTCCCGGACCGCCGGCATCGTTCCCCAGCGGGCATCCAGGGTGCGCCAGGTCTTCGCGGCTGGTCCGACGACCCACGAAGTCCGCTGGTCTCCGACCGCCTCCAACGCACTGCGCGTCGCAGCGGCGGCCCGTTCCGGGTCCGGTTCGGCCCGGTGCAGGTAGCTGCGGGCGAGGGCGTTGTAGGAGCCGCCGAGGTTCGCCGACCGGCCGCTTCCGAGGTAGGCGTCGACGGCGCGCTGCGCGAACTTCTCGGAGGCCGGGTCCCGCAGGGTGGCGAGGATCGCCGCTGTCTGAGCCACGGCCTGGCCTTCATCGATGCGGACCTCACCGGGCATGACGGGTCCGTTCCACAGGTGGTCCCACATGTCGTCTAGCGCGGCTYGCGCGGTCGACTCGTCGCCCCCGCGGGCGGCGGACCGCGATTCGCAGGCGGCCAGCATGGGCCGCGCGTAGGGGTGCGCGTCACGGCGCCGCTCCGCGGCCACGCTCCGCGCGCGATGCGGATCATTCCGGAAGTAGGCGAACGAGCTGTCCGACCGCGGCGACGCAGTCGGACAGGAGCCGGTCGCCGGCTTCCTGGGCGTGCTGACCGGCAAGATCGAGATAGGTGTCGGAATCCTCCTGCGCGCCGAGGTCGTTGGCGGTCAACGCGAGATAGATCGCGTACTGGCCGGCGCGGAGGTCCAACGTGGTCCGGGTCTTCCCTCGCACCCGGCGATCGAGCATCTGCTCGACGGCCATCCACTCCCGTTCGGCTTCGGCGGCGAGCTCGGCCGGCGGGGTGACGATGTAGGCGCGGGCGATGCGGTTGATGTTCGCCTCGATCTCCCGCAGCGTCGGGGGGCGATGGCGGCGGCGGCCGCGATCCGTCCGGAGATCTGGGCGGCAACGGCAGCGGCTCCGAGCAGGCCGACTGTTCGGCCAGGACGTCGAGCACCGCGAGGCCCTGAACCTCAGCGACGAGCAGGTGAAGATCCTCACCGAGGAGTGCACCCGCTACCAGGGCACCGCCGACACCAACGTCCGCCAGATGGCGCGGACCGTCGCGCTCGTCCACCACCTCCTGTACGGCGGCACGCTGCCCGCGACCGAGCAGATGGAGGAGATCGACCGCCAGCTCGTCCAGTGGGCGGCGCTCGCGCTCGAACTCGCCCGCGCCCAGGTCGCCGGCACCTACCACGGGATGAAGGCCCTCACCCCCGACCAGCTCACGCAGCGCGCCGCCCTCCACCAGGGCGGCGAGCTCCATCCCCCGCGAGCCCTCACCGCCCACTGATCCCCACCGCATCCACCCGCAAGGAGAACAAGTGACCACCACCCTTGCCCCACCGCCGATCGACCGGCTGTCGCTGGAGCTCACCGGCCGCTGCCAGCTTTCCTGTTCCCACTGCTACGCCGACTCGGGCCCGGCCGGCGGGCACGGGCCGATGACCGCGGCCGACTGGGCGGAGGTCATCGACGCTGCCGCCGAGCTCGGGGTCCGCCTGGTGTCGATGATCGGCGGTGAGCCGACGTTGCACCCGGCGCTGCCCGAGTTTGTCGGCCGGGCGCTCGACACCGGCATGACGGTGGAGATCTTCACCAATCTGGTCCGGATCCCGGATGGCCTCTGGCCGACACTGACGCGGCCTGGGGTACGGATGTCCACCAGCTACTACACCGCGGGGCGGCGCCGTCGAGGTGCACCGGGGGCGGATGTGGCGGGGCATGGCGGAGCAGCGCCAGTTCCTGCTCGACGCGTCCCGCGGCCGATATGTGCTCTACCTCGACGACGATGTGCTCTGCGAGCCGGCCCTCGTGGACCGGCTGCTCGCCGCCATCCGCATCCTGCGCTGCGGCTTCGTCGGCACCCCACCGCAGGGGCTGAGCCACGTCACGGACGTGCGGCCGCACGAGCAGAAACCCTTCGAGACCGTTACCGACGCCGCGGACGTCCGGCCGGAGCGGGTGCGCAAGGGCACTCCCGGCTGGGAACGCTGGCGGTTGCACAACGCGGCGAACCTCACCCACATCACCGCCGACCTCGCCCGTCGCGGCCGGCTGCCGGCGGGCGGCTGCCACGACCGCACTGAGGCTCCGCCGGTGCAAAAGTCACGGCTAGTGACCTGCGCCGGGTCGACCGGTGCCGCCGTGGGACGCCGTGGGCCGTGGCCCGCAGGCCGCGGGAGACCACGTTGTGCTGGGTGTTTCCGCTTCCGGCGGGCGGCCGCCCCGGCTAGCGTCCAGCGAGTGTGCAGTCGGACCGGCAGACGGGGCATGATCATGGAAGACGGGGCGTGACCATGGACGATGACCCGTTTCTCGACTGCCCACGGACGGATCATGGTCATGGGAGGCGGGCGACATCCCGAAGCGCAGGTGCGGCATGGGCGACGAGTCCGATCGACGGCGGTTCCTCCGGCTGGCGGCGGGGGCATCCCTGCCACCCGGGCTGTTCATGGTCCGGAGCGGGCGAGTGATCCCGAGAGTGATCGCGTCCGAGGACGTCCTGAACCACATCGACGTCCGCATCGAGCAGATCACCGGGGCGTACGAGCGGACTCCGATCGGCGCGACGAGCGTGTACCTACGCCGGCATCTGCCGGCCGTCCGCTCCCTGCTCGCCGAGGGCGGGCACCCGACCGCCGTCGACGCCCGCCTGCACCGCGCCGCCGGCCGCCTGGCCGCCCTGTGGGCCACCACCCGCCACGACCTCGGTGACATCCCCGGGGCGACGGCCGCGTTCGCCGAGGCGTTCGGCCACGCCGAGGAGGCGCGGGACCGGACACTTCAGTGCTGGGTTCGGCTGTGGCAGAGCTCCCTGGCCCGCAAGTCCGGCCGCCTGACCTCCGCCCTCGCGCTGGCCCGCGCCGCCACGTCCCACGTCGGTGCGGGCTCGCCGGCCGCCAGCCGCGCCGCGGCGATAGAGGCCCGTACCCTGGGCGCGCTCGGTGAACGGGCGGGCGTGCACGAAGCGATCAATCGTGCCTGGCGCATCCAGGGGACGCTGAGTCGCGCGCAGTCGGGTAACCCCGGGTTCTCGATCGACACCCTGCACATGCTGACGCTCGCCGAACTGTCCGCGGCAGCGTACGTCGAACTCGGCCAGCCGGACGCGGCATCGGTCTATACCGACGCCTCGGTGCACCATCTCGATGTCGCCGGGGCGACCGGCCTGCGGTCGATGGCGAGGATCGCCGCGGCTACAGCGGCCCTGTACCGCCACCACGTCGACGAGGCTGAAGCGCTCGTCACCGAGGCACTGGACATCTCCGAGCACCGGCCGAACGCCGTGATGGTCACGCGGACCCACCGGTTCCTCGCGGACGCCCGGCGGATCGCCGGGCGGCGCCAGGGCACGAACAACATCGCCGAACGCCTCGACACCTGGACGTTGCCGTCGTTGCCGAGGTAGCCGTCGTTGCCGAGGTAGCCGCCGGTGCCGCCGGCGGTCACCCCGCGCAGGTGTCCTGGTAGGGCAGGCCGGGAATGTGGAAGCTCCACGCCGACCGGTCGAGCCCGCCCTGGGCCTCGTGGCAGGCGTACTCGACGACGCCGTTGCGGCGGAACGCGTCGACCGCGGCGAGCCGCCACAGCCGGACGGTGCCATCGTTGCCGCCGGAGGCCAGCGTCCCGCCGTCCGGGGAAAACGCCAGCGACAGGACGGAGCGGGTGTGCCCGGTCAGCGGCTGCCCGATCTGCCGCGGCGGGGTGACGCTGGTATCCCAGAGCCATACCCTCCGGCCAGATCCGACCGCGGCCAGGACCTGCCCGTGCGGGGAGAAGGCCACGGCCCGGACCGGTCCGGGGTCGGCGAGAAGGATGCTGGGCGGCCGGGGCCGATCCGGGGCGGTGACATCCGCCAGCATGATTGATCCGTCCTGGCCGGTGGCTCTGAGGCGCCCGTCCGGGGAGAACGCATCCCACGGCGTGGGGAGGGCCGCGGCGGCGTTCACACGCCCCCGCAATTGTGGCCGGTCTGGGTCGGTGACGTCCCACCGCAGCACCGTCCCGTCGACGCCGGTCGCGTCGAGGTTCCGGCTGTCCGGCGAGAACGTCACCGACGTGATCCCGCTGTGCTGGCCGGTGAGGGGCGGGTCGATCCGACGATGTTGACCCTCCGTCACATCCCACAGCACGACCGTTGCGTTCGCGCCGCCGACGGCCAGGATGCGTCCATCCGGGGAAAACGCCACCGAGGTGACGGGATCGCCGCGGCTGGCGAGTGGGTTCGGGTCCTCGGCGAGGGTTTGCAGCAAGTTCGCCCGGCTGTCGGCGCCCCTGTCGGCCTTACCGCCGGCCTCACCACTGGCGGCCTCACCACTGGCGGCCTTACCGCCGGCCGCACCACCGGTACCGGGGTCGATGTCCTCGGCGGCGATGGCGAGTCGTAACGCGCGCACCTGGTCCGTCGCCCGCGCGGCGTCGGCGTCGGCGAGCAGGGTGTGAGTGATCAGGGCGTGCCGCGCCCGTTCGGTGGTGCGCTGCGCCCGTTCCGCGGTGCGCTGCGCCTGCCGGGCGGTGAGGGACTGCCAGGTGGCGACCGCGGCCCCGACGACGGTGAAGACGAGGAGCACGGAAAGGACAGCGATGACCTGCTGGCGGCGTTGACGTTCGTGACGTTCCCGGCGGCGGGCCGCCTCGACGCGCGTACGTTCCTGGCGACGGGCTTCCTCGATCCGCTGGTCGCACGCGTCAATGAACCTCCGCCCGGCCGGTTTGAGATGGACCACCGGCTCCTCACCGGCGCGGAAACGCTCATAGGACTGCCACAGCGTCGTGATGGCGGTGGTCAGCCGGTCCTCGTCCCAGAGCGGGCCGTCGTTGTGCTCCCACTCGGCGGCGGCGCGCTCGACCTTGCCCTCACTGAGCAGGGCGGCTTCCCGTTCCCGGATGACGGCATCCAGTGGCTTCCAGGCGGTCAGCAACGCCTCGTGGACGACCCCGACGGCGGTCCCCAGGCTGTCGCTGGGGGTGGACAGCAGCCATTGGTTCACGAAGACCTGGAAGGTTCTCCGCAACGCGTCGGACGGCAGGTCCTTGAGGTCGATGCGTCGGCGGGTCCGYCGACCGGCCTCGTCGAGCGTGGCGAGCTCGGCCATGCCGACCAGGATCTCCTCCCGGCCCAGCCCGCTCGTCTCCACGGCGTCGTCGAGGACGGCGTCGGCGCGGCGGGCCAGCGCCCCCCGCACGCCACCCAGCTCGTGGTACCGGTCCATCGACAGGGTGCCGCCGCGGGTCTGGTCCTTGGCCAGCTCATGGAGCGTGAACGCCAGCAGCGGCAGCGCCTCGCCGTCCTCGGTGTCCGCGACCATCCTGGCGACCAGCTCCGGCTCCACGTGCAGGCCGGCTACCCGGGCCGGCTCGGTGATGACGACCGGCAGCATGTCCCGGGCCAGCGGGCGGAGGGGGAAGACGTGCAGGTTGACCCCGCCCTGTTCGGGGGGGCCGCTCAGTTCGGGCAGGGCGAAGACCTGGTCCTGGAACTCGGAGCGAAGCGCCATGACCACCCGCACGGGACCGGTGACCCCATGCCGCAACAGGGTCGCCAACCGGGCCCGTTCCTCTTCGTCCGATCGGGTGAACAGCTCCTCGCCCTGATCGATGATCAGTAGCAGCAGGCTGTCCCGCACCGGGCCGGAGCCGGCCGTCAGAAGTTCCTCGGCCAGCCCCATCAGGGCCAGGTCGTCCTCCCTGAGCTGCCGGTCGATGTCGGTGACCGCCCACTGCTGGCCGACACGCCTCGCAGCCTGGGTCAGGGTGTGGGCGAGCTTGCGGACCGGGTCCCGGCCCGGCCAGAAGGGGTCGGCCACCTCCCAGCCGGGCTCGCCCGCCAGCTGGGCCGGCAGGCCGGCGGTGACCAGCGACGACTTGCCGCATCCGGAGGCGCCGACCACCAGTAGCAGACGCTGTTCACCGAGGGAGCGTAGCCGGTGGGTGAGTCGCCGCAGCTCGTTGCCGCGCCCGTAGAACACCTTGGCCATGTCCCGGGTGAACGGCCGCAGACCCGGGAACGGGGACCGGTCGTCCGCCCAGCCCAGCCCGCCGCCGGCCTCGACGCGCCGCAGCCCAATGTTCAGGTTGTCGGCCCACCCCGGATTCTCGTGCAGGTGAACGTGCTGCCGGTCCTCCAGAAGCGGGGAGGTGACCGTCGGCTCCACGCGCAGCGGCAGCAGCAGGCTGCCGACCTCGTAGGCGATTCCCAGTTCGTAGGCGCACCACGGGGAGGCGTTGTAGGCGTTGGTGATGACACAGACCACGGCGTCGGYGGCTCGCAGCTCGCGGTGCAACCGATCCTTCCACATGTCGCCGGGCTGGACGCCCACCCGGATGTTCTGAGCGAGGAACACCCGGTGGCCAAGAAGGGTCAGCGTCTGATGCACTCTGTCGGCCAGCTCCGCGTCGGAGCCCGCATGGCTGACGAAGACTCGTGCCACCATCGCCCCCAGGACTCGCCGCATTTGCCGCGCACATTCTCGCGGACATTCTATG
>NZ_MRUJ01000112.1:0-9839 GCF_002099325.1 Frankia sp. KB5
TTTGCGCTGTTCCCGTGCCTCCGGCACGTTTCTTACTGCAACGATCACACGATTAACGATCGTACGGTTATTGTGTGGTTATTGCACAGAGATTGCTTGTTTATTGGGGTGGCGTTGAATCGGGTCCRCCGAACGTGGACCGTCCACTGGTTCCCGGGCCCGATGTGGCTCCTCTGGTACGTGGATCGGCGGTGAGGTGGCCTGATCGGCACGGACAGCCGGCCCGGTCCGCGCCGATCGGTTGCGAACCCCGTGCGGGGGGATGGTGGTGTCCGTACCATCCACGCACGCCATTCTCACCGACGATCTGGATCTCACCGACGATCCGGGCGAGTTGGGCGGCGCCAGGGATGTCGTCGAGCTGGGAGGCCTCCGATGATGACCGTCGCACAGTCCCATGTCCGGCTCTCCCGCGCCGCCGGGTGGCGCAGGCCCGACGACGTGGTCGTGGTCGCCCGGCCGACCCGATGGGGCAATCCCTTCGACCAGCGCGAGTGGGGGCGGTCCGCGGCGGTAGAGCTGTACGCGGCGTGGATGACCGGCAGTGGGCCGGATGTCCGGTACGACCGGTCCGGTCGCCGCTACTCGCGRTCGGAGCGGCTCGCCGAGTTRCCCGACCTGGCTGGTAAGCGGTTGGCCTGCTGGTGCCCGCCGGGCGAGCCCTGCCATGCCGACATCCTCGCAGCCCTTGTCGCCGAACGGGTGCGATGAGGGCGACTGTGAAAGCACCGTCCAAACGCCGGGCCGCGTGAAGATTGCCCCGCGATACGACACGTGTCCATCGTGCTGTCGTAGGACGCGTCGGCTTGTCCGGCGGTCCGGTCGCACGCCTGGGACCACTTCATGRCATGCTCGGTTTCGATGGCATGAGGATGTGTCAGCCGTTCGTCCCCCGGGACGGCGGGTCTGGGCACCTTCCGCGGCGTCCATGGGGTATATGGATGGACGCCCGGGCATGTCGTCCCGTAGGCCGGGTCCTCATCGTGGAGGTTTGTTGTGAAGCGTGTCGGAGCGATTGTTCTGTTGGTTGCCCTGGTTGGTGGCGGGTTCCTCTTCCGTCGTCAGCGCGGCARGCAGGACGCGTAGCCTCGCGTCGTCCCTCGGGTCGCGGGAGATCACCCGACCCGGGCGACTTGTGACGGTCCGCGACGAGCCGGTGTGAACTCGGGGTTGACCCGGAAACGCCGGTGTTGCGGCGGGGTGAGCTGCCCGATGTCCGGGCATGGCCGACCCTAGACTCCGCCTGTGCATCGGTTTGACGCGCAGGCTGCCGACCTCGTCCGCGCGATATGTGACTTTGCCCGCGTCCGGCTCGGATTCGATCCGGTACCGCTGGACGCGCCATTGTCATGGGACGAGTTGGCGGCGGCGGTGGGATCCACGATCACCGCCGAGGGCATCGGTGGCCGTCGCGCTCTCGAGGTGTTCGACGAGGAGCTGTCCCGCGCCTGCATCTCGACGGATCATCCCCGCAATCTCGCCTTCATCCCGGCCGCCCCGACTAAGGCGGCTGTATTGTTCGATCTGGTGGTCGGGGCGTCGTCCATCTACGCGGGCAGCTGGATGGAGGGCGCGGGCGCGGTCTTCGCGGAGAACGAGGCGCTGCGATGGCTGTCGGACCTCGCGGGCTTCCCCGCCTGCGCCGGTGGGCTGTTCGTACCGGGGGGCACCGTCGGCAACCTGTCGGCGCTGGCCGCCGCCCGGCATGCCGCCCGGAGCCGGTTGACCGCCGCCGGTCGGCCGACTCCACCGCGATGGCGGTTCGTCTGTGGGGCCGAAGCGCACTCCTCCCTCTACCAGGCCGCCACGGTGCTCGACACCGAGGTCGTCGTCGTGCCGACGGATGACGCCGGACGACTGACCGGTCCGCTGTTGGCCGAGGCGCTGGACCGGCTCGCCGAGCAGGACGGCGCCCAGGCCGTCGACGGCGTGTTCGCGGTGGTGGCGACCGCAGGGACCACCCAGTTCGGCACCGTCGATGACATCCGCGGGGTGGTGGACGTCTGTCAGGCCCGCGGGCTGTGGGTACATGTGGACGGCGCCTACGGGCTGGCCGCGCTCGCCGCCGCATCGACCCACTCTCTCTTCGACGGGATCGCCGAGACCGACTCGTTCATCGTCGATCCGCACAAGTGGCTGTTCGCGCCGTTCGATGCCTGCGCGCTGGTGTATCGCGATCCGGCGGTGGCCCGGGCGGCGCACGGCCCGCAGCGGGCCGGCTACCTCGAGGTCCTGGATTCGGCGGGGGCCTGGAACCCGTCGGACTACGCCATCGGGCTGTCCCGGCGGGCCCGCGGGCTGCCGTTCTGGTTCTCGCTGGCGACGCATGGCACCTTGGCCTACGGCCGGGCCATCGAGTCCACGCTGGCGACCGCCCGGGCGGCCGCGCTCCAGATCGCCGCGCTGCCTTACGTCGAGCTGGTGCGGGAACCGCAGCTGTCGATCGTGGTGTTCCGTCGGCTGGGTTGGCAGGCCGCGGACTACCAGCGGTGGAGCGAGAACCTGCTGCGGGACGGTTTCGCGTTTGTTCCGCCCACCGTGCACGAGGGCGAGACCGTCGCCCGGTTCGCCATCGTCAACCCGCGGACCACCGTTGACGACATCGGCGCGATCCTCGCCACGATGGCCTGATCCTCGCCGCGATGGGCTCCCTCTCCCCGCCGTCCGGTCTCCCCGCCGGCCCGGTGCCCGGGCTTGATCCTCCGGGACCGCTGTGCGGGCCCGGCCAGCACGCGAAGAGCGAGACGTGCCGCTAGGGCGGTGGAGGTGGGATTTGAACCCACGGAGGGGTTGCCCCCTCACACGCTTTCGAGGCGTGCGCCCTCGGCCACTAGGCGACTCCACCGCGGACTAGCCTACCGGACGTCGCGAGAGTCCGGTTCGCCGGGGTGTGTAGGGGTCCGACGGCGCCGAGGCTGCGGCCCGTCGCCCCGAACCGGGCGAGCGTGGCGGCGGTGTGCCGGCTAGCGCCCCGCCGGGCGCCGGCGCGCGGCGAAGAACTCCGCCAGGAGGGCGCCACACTCGTCGGCGCGGATCCCGGCGACCACTTCGGGTCGATGATTGAGCCGCCGGTCCCGCACCACGTCCCAGAGCGAGCCGACCGCCCCGGCCTTCTCGTCAACCGCGCCGTAGACGAGGCGGTCCACCCGGGCGAGCACGAGGGCCCCCGCGCACATGGYGCAGGGCTCCAGCGTGACCACGAGGGTGGCTCCCGGTAGCCGCCAGGAACCCGTCCGGCGCGCGGCCGCCCGCAGGGCGATCATCTCGGCGTGGGCGGTGGGATCGGCGCCGCGTTCCCGCTCGTTGTGCCCGAGCCCGARCACCGTGCCGTCCTCGGTCACCACCAGGGCACCCACCGGGACGTCGGCGTGGTCCGGGGCCAGGCGGGCCTCGCGCAGGGCGAGCCCCATCGCCTCGTGGAAGCGGTCCGGTCCGGGCGGACCGCTCAGCCGGGCGGGAGCGCCCGCCCGGGGGTACTCGTCGGGATCGGTCATCCCGGATCAGCGGGCCGGCGGCGCGGGACCGAAGCGGTGGGCTCAGCCACGTGCGTCATCGAGGATCTCCCCCGCCCCGGCCCGTTCGCTGAGCGCGCTGATCACATCGCCTGGCAGCATCCCCTCCTCGCCGATCAGTTCCAACAACGCCTCCGCGGGGGTGCCCAGATCGCCGAGTAGATCGAGATCGCCCACGGGGGCGGCATGGGTGACGGCRGACGCGTCATCCTCGTCGTCCGGGGTGGTCAGCCCCGCCATCGAGGGCAGCGCGTCGGCGAACAGGCGTTCGGCGAGGTCGGAGGTCACCAGGACCCGGCGATCGGAGAGGAAGACCTGCGGATCCGGGTCGTCGGGACACACCCGGACCACCGCGAGGTACTCGTCGTCCTCCTCGAGGAAGGCGACGACGGGGCCATCACCCAGATCCCGCATCATGTCGGTGAGGGCGTCGAGGTCGTCGACGTCGGCCGGGTCGAGATCGTGCACCGACCAGTGGCCGTGTACCCGCGCGATCGCGATTGCCTTCGTGGTCACTGTGCGCCCTCACGTCCCTTCTGCAACCGCGCGGCGGACCCGGGCCGGCCGTGCCGGTCCGGGATGCCCGCCCGGCGCGGCCCCCGGTGGCCAAACCGGCGCACCCGCGCCGACCAGCCGTGTTCCGCCTGTGATTCTCACCTGTGGGGGCGGCCGTGGGTATTCCGGTTCACCCTGTCAGGTGAGTTCTACCGCGATGCCGCGTCGATTCCGCGACGGTGGTCCGGTCGACACCTTCCCCAACGGACTATGGGTAACGCCAGCTCACGTGAGGTAATGTCCGGGCTGGAACAAACCCCCGTCCGGGGGCGCTACCGGGTGGTACCGGGCCGATGACCGGGGACTGGACCGGGATCTATCGGAACAGAAGACGGGGCGGGCTTCGCCGCCCGGTGCCGTCGTGGCACTGTAGAAACCGCGATGACGACATCAATCCCCCGCCGGTTCACCGCCAGGACCCAGGCCGCGCTCGCCGTTGAACGCCTGGCGGCCGAGGCGTCACGCCGGCTCGGCCGTGGTTCCGGCGAGATGATCGGTGGCAAGCTCGCGCTGCGGGTATCCCCGGCGGCRCTCGCCGAGGTCGGCTCCCACCGGATGACCGCCTGCGTGTCGGGCACCAACGGCAAGACCACCACCACGAGGCTGCTTGCCCGGGCCCTGGGCACCCTGGGGCCGGTCAAGTCGAACAGCGGCGGGGCGAACATGGCGCCCGGGGTGCTGGCCGCGCTGTCCCGGCCGCCGTTTGACGCGGCGGCGGCTCTCGAGGTGGACGAGATCTGGCTGCCGAAGGTGGCCAGGGAGATCTCGCCGCGGGTGGTCCTGCTGCTGAACATCAGCCGTGACCAGCTCGACCGGTCCAACGAGACGCGGCGCATCGCCGCCATGTGGCGCGAGCTCGGCTCGGAGCTGCGCGACACGACGGTGGTCGCGAACGTCGATGATCCCCTGGTGGCCTGGGCGGCGGCGGGCTGGCACCGGCAGGTCTGGGTGTCGGCGGGGCAGAACTGGACGGCGGACGCGATGGTCTGCCCGCAGTGCGCCCGGCTGCTACACCGCAACAGCAGCGGCTGGTGGTCCGAGTGCGGGCTGGCCAGGCCCGAGCCGATCGTCGCGGTCACCGGCTCCCGGGAACTACTCTGGTACGGCCGCACCATCGAGGCCCGRCTCGATCTGCCCGGACGGGTGAACCTCGGCAACGCGGCGATGGCCGCCGCCGCGGCCCGGGAGTTCGGCGTCGAGATCGAGGATGCGCTTGCGGCCATGACCGGCCTGGGCGATGTGCAGGGTCGCTATCAGGAGGTGGCGCTCGGCGAGGAGGGCCATCGAGGCCGGCTGYTGCTGGCGAAGAACCCCGCTGGCTGGGTGGAGATGATGGAGCTGTTGGYGGACGCGCCGCCGCGGCCTGTCGTCATCGACTTCAACTCCCAGACCGCTGACGGGCGGGATCCGTCCTGGATCTGGGACGTGCCGTTCGAACGGCTCGCCGGCCGGCAGGTGCTGGTCACCGGGGAGCGCAAGGAGGACATGAGCGTGCGGCTGGCCTATGCGGAGGTGCCGCACAGCGTGTATGCCAGTGCGCGGGACGCGGCCCTGGCCGCCAACGAGAAGGTGGTCGACGTCGTCGCCAACTACACGGCGTTCCGCGATCTGCTGGTGAGGTCCACGCAGTGAGGTTGTGCGCGTGGCTAGGTTGTGCACGTGGCTAGGTTGTGCACGTGGCTAGGTTGTGCACGTGGCTAGGTTGTGCACGTGACTAGGTTGTGCACGCGGCGAGGTTGTGCACGCAGTGAGGTTGTGCGCGAGATGAGGGGATCCACGCGATGACGGGCGGCTCTGCGACCAGGATCGCGCTGATCTACCCCGAGCTGCTTGGTACCTACGGCGACGGCGGTAACGCGATCGTGCTGTCCCAGCGCCTGYGCTGGCGTGGTTTGCCGGTCGAGGTGGTGAACGTTCCCGCGGGGTCGGCGGTGYCCGAGAGCTGTGATATCTACCTGCTCGGCGGCGGYGAGGACGCACCGCAGGTCCTCGCCGCGGACGGCATCCGGCAGAACCGGGCGATCCGGCGAGCGGTGAGCTCGGGAGCGGCGGTGCTCGCCRTGTGCGCCGGCTACCAGGTGATCGGCGCGACCTTCCCATCCGGTGGGGAGATCCACGAGGGGCTGAATCTCGTCGACGTGGAGACCCGTCGCTCCTTCGGCCCGTCGGACGCGCCGCCGGCGCGTGYGGTCGGGGACATCGTGGTGGAACCGGACGCACGGCTCGGCCTGCCCACCCTGTACGGGTATGAGAATCACGCCGGGCGGACGAGGYGGTTGCCCGGCGCGAGCGGCATCCCGCTCGGTACGGTCCGGCTCGGGATCGGTGACGGTGACGGCGGAACGGACGGCATCGTGGATGGCCGGGTCATCGGCACCTACCTGCACGGGCCGGTGCTCGCGCAGAATCCCGCCCTCGCCGATCTCCTGCTGAGCTGGGTCCATGGTCCGCTGCCGCCGTTGGACGCGCCCCGCGAGGTGGAGGTGCTGCGCCAGGCCCGGCGCCGCGCGTTGGCCGTCACCTGACGCGTCCCCTGGCTTTTTTTGGGGGGACAAGTGGGGGGACAAGGCGGACAGGCCCCGGTCTGACCCCGGTCTTGTCGTCATCTGCTGCCAGGTTTGCGGCGTTTCCCGGCCAGCGGTGTGGTTCGGTTGGACCGTGGTGTCGAATCCCCTCGCYGGATGGTGGGGCAAAAACAAGAGAACCGTGCTCATCGTCGGTGTCGTGATCGTGGTCGTCTGGGGCTACCTCGGGACCCGTGACCGCCCGAAGACCCAGCGGGTCAGCCTGCCCGGCGACTACGCGTCGGCGGGCCGCGAGCTGYTCGTCCAGGCCCCGTCCGATCCCGCCAACCCGCTTCCGCTGGTGTTGATCCTGCACGACGACAACGCGGACGCGAAGTCACTTGACCGGCAGAGTGACGCCGGCAAGCTCGCGAACTCCCGCGACTTCGCGGTGGCCTTCCCGGAAGCCGTGGGCGGCACGTGGCGGATCGACGGACCCGAGGGGGCCGACGTGCGCTATCTGCGCGACGTGGTCCGCTTCGTCTCCACGAAACGGACCAAGGTGGATCCGAACCGGGTCTACGTGTGGGGGATCGGCGAGGGTGCCCGRCTGGCCCTGACCGCCGCCTGCGCCCCGGGTAAGCCGGAGTTCGCCGCGGTCGGCGTCGTCGGGCAGTTCGACCCGGAGCCCGGGCCGACCTGCCAGGACCGTGTCCCGGAGGGCCGGGCCCCGGAGGCCTCCTGGGACCGGAAGGTCAGCGAGACCCTGTGGAAGTTCTCGTCTGGTCACCGGCTGGGGGCCTGACCGCGGCGCCCGCGAGCGGGCCGGGCGGTTTCCGCACCGGGCAGAGACCGAGGGCTGAAGTCCGCCGATGCCGCCGGGAGGGGGGTAGCGGCATCGGCGGACCTGGTCGGCCGGGGCCCGAGGCCCGCCGGCCTTCCCGTGCGGATGGGGGGGGAATCCGAGGGAAGGCCGGCGGAATCGGGGGCCTTCCGGCCGGACGGACGTCAGATGGGGGGGAGATCTGACGTCCGTCCCACCGGAAGGAGGGCCCGTCCGGAGAGCTGGAAAGGAACCACATAGGCGGGTTGTCGGGCGGTGACAGGGCCCGCTTGCTGGTCTGTCCGCGGCTTCGCCGGTGGGTGGGAGTCCCGGGTCCGGCTTCCACGGCTTCGGGTCGGCGCCTGGAGAGGGGCTCGGTAGCCGGCCGCTCGTGGACTGGCAGGGCTCGTGTGGTCCGCGCCCCAGCCGCGAAGGCGATCCACCGGAGCCGGGTGAGCCGTTGCGTCGGCATGAGGGCGGTGCGCCGGCTCCGACCGGCCGCTAGAGGATCCGACCGACGTAGTAGGAGGTGGTATAGATCTTCTTGAGCGACACGACGTCGCCGGTGTGCGGCGCCGCCCACATCATGCCGTCGCCCGCGTAGATGCCGACGTGGTAAATGTTCCCGGGTGTCCCGAAGAAGATCAGGTCGCCGGGCTGTTTGTTGTACTGCGACACCCGGGTGGCGGCGGCGAACTGGGCGTCGGTCGTCCGCGGCACGCTCCTGCCGAGCTGCTTGAAGATGTACTGGATGAGGCCGGAGCAGTCGAACGAGCTCGGGCCCTCCGCACCGTAGACGTAGGGCTTGCCGGCCTGCAGGGAGGCCAGGTAGACGGCCTTCTCCCCGAGGGAGCTCGACGGGACCGGAACCGACGCCTGGTCCGCGGCGTCCCCTGTCGTGAGGAGATCCGACCAGGCGGCGTTGCGGACGAGCCGGGGGGTGGGCGCCGGCCGTACGCGCAGGGTGGCGTCGTTCGCCGAGCGGGCGGACTGCAGGGCGTCCGTGCCGTCGAAGACCGCGGTGACATTCGTGGTGGTGAGCACCCGGGCCGTGTAGGAGGCGTAGCCCTGGGCGTTGGTGTAAAGGTGCTTGAAGGTGGCCCACCCGGTGGGGAGCTTCACCTGCACCTTGACCAGCTGGTTCGCCAGCGGTTCGTGGGTCTGCTCGTTGTAGAGCGAGAAGCCGATGTCGATCGGCTGGTCCGCGCTGACGCTCACGTCGGGGTTGGTCACCCGGAGACCGACCTGAACCTTGCCGGCCAGGGGCGGGGCGTCGACACCGCCCGTCGAGCCGAGCAGGGAGGTGGAGCCGTGGGTGCTGACCGCCGCGGCGGCGATGCTGCCCCCCAGGGCGGCCTGGGAGCCGATCTGCGCGGCGAGGGTGATCGGAGCGGTGTTCGGCTGCTCGTCCTTCGCGGCGTCGGCGTTGATGTCGGTGGCRCAGCCGGCGAGAGCCACTCCGGAGACCGCGACGGTCCCGGTGGTCACGGCGGCGAAGGCGCGGGCCCGGGCCCGGCTGCGGGCGGCCGGGGGCGCGGAGGGTGCGCGGTGACGGCCGCGACCGGCGCCTCGCGTTTCTTCGTCGAGCTGCACGCTTTGCGCGGACAACGGTGTATTCCTTCCCGTGCGCCTGCGAAGTGAGCTGTCGGGTTCGGGCTGGGCTGCCCGGCTCTCGCGTGACCTTCACGCGTCGAGCTTCACCCCTAGGTCGACACCGCGGATCGGCGCCGGCCGGTGGAGGTGGGTCCCCCGCTCCTGCCCCTGATGACGACTCGGAGGGGACACCGGGGCCGGGGGCAGGACTCGGCGTTCGGCCCGGTGTTGTCGTGACGTCGGCGTGAGACTAGTCCACTTGGATGGGGTGGGTAAACACTAGTCCTTCCCAACTACAGCGAGTGCGCGTTGAAGTTCCCGTCGCGCGGCGTCGGCGGCCCGCGCGGTCGGCCGGGCTGACCGGGCGGCCCTAAGGCCCTTCGCGCCCCGTTTGTCCTGCTGGTTTTTCGTTGCGTGTGGGGTCCGCGGCGGCGGCCGGTCCGGGTGAGAGGCGGGCGGGCGGGTAGCCCTCCCGCGGCCCGTGGGCGATTTTGACTACTTAAAGTAGTCGACGGGTGAGGCCGGGTGTGCACCCCCCTCAGCGGGACCGGGAGCCGCGGCGGGTGAGGAATCCCGCCGCATCGAGCACTTGGAGCTCGACCGCGAGCTCGTGGACCTCACGGGGCAGCGAGCGGTGGTGCGCCAGCGCCTCGACCGCGGCGCGGGCGTGGTCGGCGAGCTCGTCGAGGGCGTGCTGGCGCTGGCGCATCCGAGCCCGCTCCTCCTGGATGGTCCGGACCGTGTCCTCCTGCCACCGGCGGGTCCGGATGAGATGCTCGCTGGCGTCGGCGGCCTGCCGCTCGGCATCCTCCAGCCGGTTGAGGAGCGCGTCGAGGGCCTCCAGCCGGCCGG
>NZ_MRUJ01000113.1:0-10975 GCF_002099325.1 Frankia sp. KB5
ACACCTCATAACCCTTCGCGGTCAGCAACTCACCCAGATACAACCCGTCCTGACCGGTAATCCCGGTAATCAGCGCGCGAGGCACGTCGAATCCTCCTGTAGACCGCCCGGTACTGGGCGGAAGGTTAGCGTCGGGTAAAGCGGGCGGGTCAGCCGGGTCCCGCTCCCGTGGTCGGCGTGGTCGGCGCGGGTGCGGCGGCCGCTGCTCCCCGGGCGATCCGGAGAAGCTGGGGAATGATCGCGACACCGATCCGTCGGGCACCGCCATTGGAGATGTGCACACCGTCGTCGTCGCGTAGCCGGACACCGTCCAGTTCGTCGACGTACTTGTCACCCGGAGTGAGAATTGACGTGATGTCGATCACGGTGACGCCGGGATGGCGAGCCGCCGCGGCCCGCAGCAGCGCGTTGAACCGCACCACCCGTTCGGCCTTCGTCTCCGGGTAGATGCCGCCGTTCGGCGCCTCGGTCGGCTTGAACACCGGGGTCGTCAGGAGCACCACCTTGGCACCCTTGGCGCCGAGCGTGTCGATGGCGAGGTCGAGTTCCCGGCCGAGGTAGGCGTCGAACCCCGGATCGCCGATGTGCGTCCACCGGCCGTCCCGCATCTGGTCGGTGACCTCCCAGCGACCGACCAGCAGGATCGCGAGCGCGGGGTTGACCTCGTTCACCCGTTGGGCGAACCGTTGCGGCCACTGGTCGCATCCGTCGGTGGTGGGACCGGCGCTGCCGAGGATGCGCCGCTGCATCCCCCGTGCGACGCCACACCCCAGCTTGGAGAAGTCGTGGATCTCCATACCCTGCTGGGCGGCCATCGAGGAGAAGTCGCTGAACCCCAGGGTGAGAGCCACCGAGTCGCCGCCGAGCAGGACCTTGATCGGGGGGTTCCCGCCGGCCTTGACGGCGACGGCCGGTTGTGGGGAGGTCGCCGCCCGCCGCGCCAACGCCTCCAGGTCCGCGGGAGTGCGCACCGACGCCGACGTCCCGGCGGTCGCCAGCAGGATCACCGCGAGCACCCCGCCCAGGGCGGCGGGCACCGTCACCCGCGGGACGGGGAAGCGTACTTTGCCCCGCCGGATCGGGTTCTCCACGAGGTGGAACGAGGCCAGTGTGATCGCCAGCGTGGCGGCGAGGCGGAGCCCCAGCAGGACCACGCCGTTCGTCCCGGTGCGGGTCGCCGTCAGCGTGAGGAAGATCGGCCAGTGCCACAGGTACAGGCCGTACGAGATGCGGCCGACGAAGGTCAGCGGGGCGGTGGCCAGCACCCTCGCCACCGGGCCTCGGGGCGCTTCCACGAGCGAGGCGACCAGCAGCATCACGATGATCGCAACCCCGAGGAAGCCGCCGGCGTAGAGTCCGCGGCTCTCCCCACCCACCGTTGTCCAGAGGAGGATCATCGCAGCCGTGGCGACACAGCCGACGACCGACATGACCGACCGGGCCCGGGCGGAGATCGGGGTCGTCCGCTGGGCCCGCCAGACGGCGAGGGCGGCCCCGACCAGCAGGGCCTGGGCGCGGCTGTCGGTGCCGTAGTAGATCCGGGAGGGGTTCGTCCCGACCACGAGCAGGGCGAGGCCCACCAACGCGGACGCCTCGGCGCCGAGGACCGCGACCGTGAGCGCGAGCGACTGGGCCTTCTGGCGCTGCCGGCGCCAGCGGTCCACGGTCTTCGCGCTGTGCCGCATCAGCAGGTAGACGATCAGCGGCCACAGGACGTAGAACTGCTCCTCAACGGACAGTGACCAGGTGTGCAGCAGAGGTGACGGAGCCGAGAAGTGGTCGAAGTAGCTCTGGTCGGACAGCGCGAAACGCCAGTTTGCGACATAGAGCAGCGTGGAGAGCGCGTCCAGCCGCAGGGTTCCCACGTCGCCGGGGGAGGCGATCCAGCGGGCGTAGGCCGCCACCCCGAGCAGCAGCAGCAGCAGCGCCGGCATCAGGCGGCGGGACCGGCGGATCCAGAAGGCGCGAAGGTCGATGCGCCGGTTGTAGCGGTACTCGGCGATCAGCAGGCCGGTGATGAGGAACCCGGAGAGGACGAAGAAGGTGTCGACGCCGAGCAGGCCGCCGGGCATCCACGAGACGCCGGCGTGATATGCGATGACGGCCGTGACCGCGAGCGCGCGCAGGCCGTCGAGCGCGGGGGAGTGCCCGAGCGGCGCGAGCACGGGTCCGGTGGCGTCGAGATCCTCCTCGACCCGCAGCGGCCCCGTCGCCTCGCGCGTGCCGGTCCGCGGCCGGGTGCCGGCCCGGGCTCTCGCCCCGGGTGCCGTCACCGTCCCGGGAGACCGGTAGGGAGGTCCGGCCGGCGGCCGGGTGGCCCCGGGCGCCGGGCGAGTCCCGCCCAGGCGGGTATTGATCGGGACGGTGTCGGTGGGCTCCGGTCCGGGTGCCACCCGGCGGTGGCGCCCACCGGAGGCGAGCGGGAAGGTGTCGGCGTCGTTGCTGGTCAGCCTCGTTCCCTCCTCGTCGCCGGGGGTTGCGTCGGCTGCGACCTCGCCAGGACATACGACAGGCAAGGCTAATCGCAGCGGCGTGGAAGGACGTACGCGCGGTGTGCTCGCCGCTGTCGCGGCGGACGCGGTGTCGAGCCGTTATCGGGACATTGGTACCTTCCGCGCGTGTCTGAGACCACGGCGGGGCTCCCCCGGATGGTGGCCCCGGCGCCGGCGGTGTCCACGGGCCAACCCACGTCTCGATTCCCCGTGATGTCGGGGTTCTCCGCGATGCTGGGGCGGGCGCGGCCCGTGCGCTGGCACCTGTGGCTGGCCGCGATCGGGCTGCTCGGTCTCGCCGTCCGCCTGTTCTACCTGTTCCACTGGCTGCATCCRGCGGTCGTGGAGGGGGACGCGTACTACTACCACGAGGCGGCGAACCTCTTCGCAGCCGGCCGGGGCTGGCCCGATCCCTACGAACTCGCCCTGTCCGGCCGCTACGTCCCCGACGCCCAGCACCCCCCACTGACCAGCGGGCTRCTGGCCGTGCCATCGGTGCTCGGATTCACCAGCTTCCTGTCCCACCAGCTGTTCTCATGTCTGCTCGGCGTGCTGTCGATCGTGCTTGTCGCCCTCGCCGGGCGGCGGATCGCCGGCCCCGTGACCGGACTGGTGGCGGCCGGGATCGCCGCTGTCTATCCGGGCATGTGGCTCAACGACCCGCTGTTGATGTCGGAGACGACCGGGATCCTCACCTGCGCGTGGATCATCCTTGCCGCCTACCGGTTCCGAGACCGGCGGACAGTCGCCGACGCCGCCTGGCTCGGAGCGGCCCTCGCTGCGGTGATGCTCGCGCGAGCGGAACTGGCGCTGCTCGCCGTGGTGCTGGTGGTGCCACTCGTCGCCACGGCCCGTGAACTCGCCTGGCGGCGCCGGATCGCCCTGGTGGCCGTCGCGGCGGCGGTGAGTGCGCTCACGATCGCGCCCTGGACCATCTACAACCTGTCCCGGTTCAGTGAGCCGGAGTACCTGTCCACCGGGCTCGGCTCCACCCTGGCGGTCACCCACTGCCCGGCCAGCTACTCCGGCCGGTACGTCGGCTGGTGGTCGTTTGACTGCATCCTGGCGTTGCCACCCTCGCCCCAGGAACGCTCCGAACGGGATGTGTTCTACCGCCGGGCCGCGTACGACTACATCAAACACAACGAGCGCAGCCTGCCCCGGGTGGCCGCGGCGCGGCTCGGTCGGACGTGGGGGGTCTACCGGCCCTGGCAGCAGGCCCGGCTGGACACCATCGAGCGGCGCCCCCTGCTCCTCAGCCAGGTCGGGATGGTCACGCTGTGGCCGTTGGAGATCGCGGCGCTCGCCGGGGTCGTGGTGCTGCGCCGCCGCCGGGTCGTGCTGCTGCCACTGCTCGCCGTGCCGATCGCCCTGAGCCTCGCCTCGGTCGCGATCTACGGGACGACCCGGTTCCGGGCCGCCGCGGAGCCCGCGATCGTGCTGCTCGCCGCCGTCGCGATCACGGCCGCCGCGCGGTGGCTCGGGCGTCGTGTAGTGGCTCGGGTGCCGCGGTAGGTTCGCGGACCGGCCGGCCGGGGCCCCTGGGTGCGGATCCGCTGGCGGGCTTCTGTGCGCGGACTGGCTGGCCGGGTAGACCGTCCGGCCGGGTAGAAAGGGTGGGTTCGCTCGGGGTGTCGACGTGGTCGCGCACACCGGACTGGTACGTTGCCTGGGTGCCGGACCTCGCTGATCTCCGGGCGCTCGGTCGGTGAATGGACCCGCCCTTTCCCTCACGGCCGCAGCCGATTCCGGCGCAGCCGCCGGCCCGGCCGGCACCGCTTCCATCCCCGAACCGCGCACTCCCGCGCCGGTCCGTCCACCCAAGGTCGTCTTCGACGGCTTCGACGGCCTGCGCGCGATCGCAGCGGTCCTCGTGGTCGTCGTGCACACCGCGTTTCCCGCTGGTTTCACCACCAGCAGCCGGCTGGGCCCCTACACCGCCCGGGGTGAGATCGGTGTCGCGGTCTTCTTCCTGATCTCGGGGTTCCTGCTCTACCGTCCGTTCGTCGCCGCCCGGTTCGCCGGCATCCGCGGCTCGGACGCCGCCGGCTACCTGGTCCGGCGGTTCATGCGGATCGTCCCGCTGTACTGGGTGGCGCTCGCCGTCACGCTGACCGTGGTCAGCAGCAAGCGGGTCGGCGTGCACGGCTTGGCCGGTCTGCTCCAGACGGCGTTCTTCGTCCAGGGTTATCAGGAGCACTGGGCGATCCAGGGCCTCACCCAGGCCTGGACCCTGGACGTCGAGGCGGCGTTCTACCTGGCGATACCGGTGTACGCGTGGCTGCTGCGGCGGCGGGACCGTCCGCCCGCCGCCCAGTTGCGCGTGGAACTCGCCGCGCTCGCGGTTACGTTCGTCGCCGCCAAGATCGTTCACTACCTGGTGATTCCGTCCACGCAGACCTGGATGAACGGCTGGAACGTCTGGCTGCCGGTCTGGTGGGACCTGTTCGCCATGGGCATGCTGCTCGCCGTGCTCTCGGCCTGGTACTCCCGGCAGGGCAGGTCGCCGCGCTGGGCGGAGCTGCCCGGCTCGGGCACGGTGTGCTGGGGCATCGCCGCGTTCTTCTACTGGGTGTCGAGCAGGCATCTCGGCCTGCCGCTCGTGCCGATCTTCGAAGCCACGCGGAGCCAGGACATGGGCAAGCACCTGGGCTACGGGTTGTTCGGCTTCTTCCTGCTGCTCCCGGCGGTGTTCGGCCACGGCGACCGCGGYTGGGTGCGGCCGCTGCTGGCCAGCCRTCCGCTGGCCTTCCTCGGAGCGATCWCGTACGGCATCTATCTGTGGCACTCGGCCGTCATCGACCTGGTGCTGGAGCACAGCGGCTGGCGGCTGTGGAAGATCCCCTACCCGCCGTTTCTCCTGGTGGTCCTCACCCTGACCGTCGGGGTCTCCACCGTGACGCACTTTTTGATCGAGCGTCCCTGCATCACCCTCTCCCGGGAGTGGGCCCGGCGGGCCGACAGATGGGTGGCGAGGCGCTTCGAAGGGGCGGCGAGGGGCGGGGAGGGCGGCCTCGTGAGCGGGGCCGGCGGATCGCCGGGCGAGGTCGAGGTGATCGGAAAGCCCGTCGATAGCCCGACGGTGCCACTCGCGTCAGGCCTCATGTCACCACGGAACATGACGGACCGGGACGCGCGAGACCCGTCCCCTCCGGTCCGGTCTCTCGATCCCGACCTGCCCGGCGTGCCGGATGGACGGGCGTCGCGCGCCGGGTGGAAGCAGCCCCGGGTCGAGTTCGACGGTCTGGAATGGCTCGGGCCGCAGCCCGCGCCGCAGCCCGGTGGGCCTGGGGCACAGCCGGCCGAGCGCGGGGGGCCCGAGCGCGGGGGGCCCGAGCGCGGGGGATCGGCGAGCCGGCGCTGACCCGAAAATGACCGGGCGTCGGGCGCCGCGAGGCCAGGCCGTCGGCAGGTGTCGGGAATCGGACGCCACGAACTCACCCATTTATCCACTTTTCAACCGATCTGCGCCGTCAGTCCCTGTCGTGTCCCGTCCGCACACGTTCCCACCCGTGTGCCGCGACGATCCGTGGGACGGCGTTGTCCCGCCTACCGCGGTGCCACGCCGCCACCAAAAACTACATATGGACGTCATGTGTCTGCGCAGAGTGAGAGTGATGGCGGACGGYGCACGTCTTGGTACGGGCGCCCGTTGACCACCCTGGACACCCGTCCCTAGACTTGGGGGCGTGCACGAGGGTCTGTGGGTCTCAGACCGAGCGGATCCACTCGAGCGTCGTTATCGTTTCTGACAGTTTCTTCGTTTTTGGCGTTGTTTCTGTCCCTCGGTCCCGGCGGTTCGATCCGGCCCTCGCGCGGACGACCACCCCTAGCCGGAGCCGACCCCTTGACGAGCACCACCGACGTACGACCCGTGGAGACCGTGACCATCTCGCCCAGCCCGACCACACCACAGGTAGCGGTCAACGACATCGGCTCGGCCGAAGACTTCCTTGCGGCCGTCGACAAGACGATCAAGTTCTTCAACGATGGCGACATCGTTGACGGCATCATCGTCAAGGTCGACCGCGACGAGGTGCTGCTCGACATCGGCTACAAGACCGAGGGCGTGATCCCGTCCCGGGAACTGTCGATCAAGCACGACGTCGACCCGCACGAGGTCGTCAGTGTGGGCGACCACGTCGAGGCCCTTGTCCTCCAGAAGGAGGACAAGGAAGGCCGCCTGATCCTGTCCAAGAAGCGTGCGCAGTACGAGCGCGCCTGGGGCACGATCGAGAAGCTCAAGGACGAGGACGGTGTCGTCACCGGCACCGTGATCGAGGTCGTCAAGGGTGGTCTCATCCTCGACATCGGCCTGCGTGGCTTCCTGCCGGCTTCGCTTGTGGAGATGCGCCGGGTCCGCGATCTGCAGCCCTACGTGGGCCGCGAGCTCGAAGCCAAGATTATCGAGCTGGACAAGAACCGCAACAACGTTGTGCTCTCGCGGCGGGCCTGGCTCGAACAGACCCAGAGCGAAGTCCGTTCCGAGTTCCTCGCCCAGCTGGCCAAGGGCCAGATCCRCAAGGGCGTGGTCAGCTCCATCGTCAACTTCGGCGCCTTCGTGGACCTCGGTGGTGTGGACGGCCTCGTGCACGTCTCCGAGCTGTCCTGGAAGCACATCGACCACCCGTCCGAGGTGGTCGAGGTCGGCCAGGAGGTTACCGTCGAGGTCCTCGATGTCGACTTGGACCGCGAGCGGGTCTCGCTGTCGCTGAAGGCGACGCAGGAGGACCCGTGGCGTCAGTTCGCCCGGACCCACGCGATCGGTCAGGTCGTTCCAGGCCGGGTCACGAAGCTGGTGCCGTTCGGTGCGTTCGTCCGGGTGGACGAGGGCATCGAGGGTCTGGTCCACATCTCCGAGCTGGCCGAGCGGCACGTGGAGATCCCCGAGCAGGTCGTGAACGTCGGTGACGAGATCCTGGTGAAGGTCATCGACATCGACCTCGACCGCCGCCGCATCAGCCTGTCRCTCAAGCAGGCGAACGAGGCGACAGGGCTGGCTGTCGACGGCGAGGCGTTCGACCCGAGCCAGTACGGCATGGAAGCCAAGTACGACGAGCAGGGTAACTACGTCTACCCCGAAGGCTTCGACCCCGAGACCGGGGAATGGCTCGAAGGTTACGAGGAGCAGCAGGCGGAATGGGAGCGGCAGTACGCCGAGGCCCAGGCCCGCTTCGAGGCGCACCAGGTCCAGATCCGGGCCGCGCAGGAGGCCGATGCCGCCGCGGCGGCCCCCTCCTCCTACACCTCCCAGTCCGAGCAGCCTTCCTCGGCGATCGATGAAGAGGCGCTGCGTCGGCTGCGTGAGCAGTTCGGTCGGGAGTAGCCGACTCCCGTCACCGACGGTCGGGGCCCGGGGATCTTCTCCCCGGGCCCCGACCGATTTCCGATCCTTTCCCCTGCCCGTCCCAGACCCGGCGGAAGCCCAGTCCCGGGTAGAAGCTCAGCCCGGGCAGAGGGAGGTCCTGGGCCGGATCAGGACGAGGAGCGTGCCACGGCCGGGTCGACGTGATCCGGCCTGAGCAGGATCGGAACGTCGTCGCGGATCTCGTAGCGATGGCCGAGACGCGGGTTGACCAGCCAGCCGTCGACGAGCTCCAGCGGTCCCTTGTCGACCGGGCAGGCGAGGATCTTCAACAGTTCGGGTTCGATGGTCATCTCTGACGTTCCTGTTCGTCGTCTTGGGGGCCGTCGCGGGACCCGTGAGTATCCGTTCCGGATCCCATGAGCATCGCAGACACCCAGGTCGGCCCTGACCGGTCCCGACCGGGGGGCGCCAGCCATCCCGGTGTCGATCCCGGTCGTGAGGCACCGGTTCGCCTCGCTGACGGGTTATGCAACCAACTCGATGACATAAAAACTTCTGGGGGATAGCGTCGAAGTCGCTCGGCGGCCGGAGACCGGCCGCGAAGTCCCAGCTCGCCCTCATCGAGAGTCAGGTGTCCATGACTGTCCATGACTTCACCGTCGATGCCGCGGACGGAACCTCCCGCTCGCTCGGCGACTACGCCGGCCAGACGTTGCTGATTGTCAACGTTGCCAGCAAATGCGGTCTGACGCCGCAGTACGAGGGGCTGGAGTCCCTGTACCGGGATCTGCACGGCCGCGGCCTGGAGATCCTCGGCTTCCCGTGTAACCAGTTCGGCGGGCAGGAGCCGGGCACCGATGCCGAGATCCAGGAGTTCTGCGCCACGAAGTTCGACGTCACCTTCCCGGTCCTGGGGAAGATCGAGGTGAACGGACCCGACGCGGCCCCGCTGTACACCCACCTGCGTTCCGAGGCGCCCGGTGACTTCGGGCCCGATGCCGGTTTCCTCTACGAGCACATCAAGAAGACCCGGCCGGAAGCGATCGGCACCGACGAGATCAAGTGGAACTTCACCAAGTTCCTTGTCGACCCGGACGGAAAAGTGGTCCGCCGGTACGAGCCGACTGTCACCCCCGAGGAGATCCGCAAGGACCTCGAGGCCACCCTGGCCTGATGGTTCTCCCGTGCCCGGCCTGCCGCTATCGCCGGCCGGGCACGCCGAAGCCGACGGTGCCCGCCGRCTTCGCGGCAGGAGTAGGCGAGCGCGGTCAGCGGTCGCCGAACAGCGCCAGATAGCGTTCCGCCGCGTTCGGGTTCAGTACCGGCCTGTACAGCGAGGACTCCACGTTCCCCTCCTCGGCGTTGTTGAAGTACGCCTCGTAGGCCAGGGCGTCGGCGTTCGCGGTGAAGGTCTCGTACATCTTCTGGATGTAGTAGGGGTTGTCGCCACCGCCGCCGGTCGTGCGCACCAGACCCCACTCCGGAACGGCGAACTTCTTGCCGTGGGCGCGGGCGAAGGCGATCACCGTGCACAGACCGGACCGCAGATGACATTGCCGGTCCCAGATCGTCTTACTGACGGACGCGGGGTAGGAGTCGTAGGAGTCGATGCTGACCACGTCGACGTAGTCGTCACCGGGATAGGCATCCCAGATGTCCTGACCGCTTACCGGCAGGTGATCCCGGTGCGCGGTCATGTTCCAGTCGATCCGCACGTGCGGCGCGGTCGACCGGATCGCCAGGACCGTGCGGCGGTAGCAGGTCTTCCAGGTCTCGACGTCGCGTGGATACCACCAGAACCAGTCGCCGTTGAACTCCCAGCCGAGCCGGACGAAGGCGTCGCCGCGGCCGAACGTCGTCAGCGTGGTGCCGAACTGCCGCCAGTAGTTGTCGTAGGCGCCAGTCGCGCAGGTGGCCTCGTCGCCGTCTTTGGGAAACATCGGCTGGGCGACCGACAGGCCGCCGGGGAACTTGTCCCGGGTGAAGGCCTGCGTCGGCCAGCCGGCCGAGACCAGGTTGGTCCAGTCCTGCCGATCCGTGAAGACGACGGCCAGGTCCACCTTGCGGCCGGTGAAGACCGACCAGAGGTTGACGTCCGCAGGGTAGTTGCCGTTGGCGCCGGAGACCCAGCGCACGCCGCCGGGCTGGGGCGGCTTGGGTTTGTTCGAGCAGGAGCTGAGCCCGCCGGCGACCAGGCCGATGACCAGCAGGAGGAGCAGCGGCAGCGGGAGCGGATGGGCGGCACGTCTGTTCCTCGTCCGGGCGGCGCGGACGGTGCGGCGGCCGGCAGACCCCCACCCTCGCGGTGCCGGTCGCGGTCTCACGCGACGGAGGGTCTGTGCATGGTGGAGGGTCCGTGCATGGTGGAGGATCGCTGCGTACCCGAAGCCGTGGCAATGGCGCCGAGCAGCGGCGTCTCCAGCGGGCCGGGCCGCCGAGCCTGTAGCCAGGCCTGCACGGCCTCGGCCTCGACCGCCCAGTCGTGACCGGGAACGAGCGCCTCACCCAGCTCCATGTGCGTGGCCATGGAGGGCTCCGGCACCAGCATCGTGCGGCGCAGCCGTTCGGGCCGCGCCAAGGCGACGGCGTTGAGTGTCGTGCGCAGCCCGCTCAGCACCACCCGACGAGCGATCCGCGCGGCGGGGGGTGGCGGGGCGAACGCAGGCGGTTCCCCGCTCAGCTCGGCCAGCCGGAAGGGCTGGAAACCCTGCAGAGTGAGACAGGTCGCGCGGTCGAAGGCGCCGCCGACGAACGGGATCGAGCGCAGCAGCAGTTCGTCCTCGAGCAGGGTGCCGACCCGCAGACCGAACGTGCTGGTCGTGGTGGCGGCCCTGGCCCAGGTCACGCCGTCGACCACCGGCGCGTGGGAGTGGCTGCCGCCGTCCCGGTGGATCATTGGCCGGCGGCGGGTGGTGGTTGAGGAGAATCGCAGCGTGCTGTAAAGGGTGAAGTAATCGACCGCGGGGAGCGCGGTCGCTGCCGCGACGAGACTGGAAAGCGATTTTTCCGTGTACAAATAGTCATCTTCGGCGAGCCAGACCAGATCGTCCGGCGACCAGCGCCGGACCCGCGGCATCCGCAGCACGTACCGGTAGGACGCGCGATTGCTGCCGCACTGCACCGACTGCACCTCGCCGGCGGACGTCATCACGGCAAGACGCTCCGCCGGCATAGG
>NZ_MRUJ01000114.1:0-33767 GCF_002099325.1 Frankia sp. KB5
TGACCACGTCGACGTAGTCGTCACCGGGATAGGCATCCCAGATGTCCTGACCGCTTACCGGCAGGTGATCCCGGTGCGCGGTCATGTTCCAGTCGATCCGCACGTGCGGCGCGGTCGACCGGATCGCCAGGACCGTGCGGCGGTAGCAGGTCTTCCAGGTCTCGACGTCGCGTGGATACCACCAGAACCAGTCGCCGTTGAACTCCCAGCCGAGCCGGACGAAGGCGTCGCCGCGGCCGAACGTCGTCAGCGTGGTGCCGAACTGCCGCCAGTAGTTGTCGTAGGCGCCAGTCGCGCAGGTGGCCTCGTCGCCGTCTTTGGGAAACATCGGCTGGGCGACCGACAGGCCGCCGGGGAACTTGTCCCGGGTGAAGGCCTGCGTCGGCCAGCCGGCCGAGACCAGGTTGGTCCAGTCCTGCCGATCCGTGAAGACGACGGCCAGGTCCACCTTGCGGCCGGTGAAGACCGACCAGAGGTTGACGTCCGCAGGGTAGTTGCCGTTGGCGCCGGAGACCCAGCGCACGCCGCCGGGCTGGGGCGGCTTGGGTTTGTTCGAGCAGGAGCTGAGCCCGCCGGCGACCAGGCCGATGACCAGCAGGAGGAGCAGCGGCAGCGGGAGCGGATGGGCGGCACGTCTGTTCCTCGTCCGGGCGGCGCGGACGGTGCGGCGGCCGGCAGACCCCCACCCTCGCGGTGCCGGTCGCGGTCTCACGCGACGGAGGGTCTGTGCATGGTGGAGGGTCCGTGCATGGTGGAGGATCGCTGCGTACCCGAAGCCGTGGCAATGGCGCCGAGCAGCGGCGTCTCCAGCGGGCCGGGCCGCCGAGCCTGTAGCCAGGCCTGCACGGCCTCGGCCTCGACCGCCCAGTCGTGACCGGGAACGAGCGCCTCACCCAGCTCCATGTGCGTGGCCATGGAGGGCTCCGGCACCAGCATCGTGCGGCGCAGCCGTTCGGGCCGCGCCAAGGCGACGGCGTTGAGTGTCGTGCGCAGCCCGCTCAGCACCACCCGACGAGCGATCCGCGCGGCGGGGGGTGGCGGGGCGAACGCAGGCGGTTCCCCGCTCAGCTCGGCCAGCCGGAAGGGCTGGAAACCCTGCAGAGTGAGACAGGTCGCGCGGTCGAAGGCGCCGCCGACGAACGGGATCGAGCGCAGCAGCAGTTCGTCCTCGAGCAGGGTGCCGACCCGCAGACCGAACGTGCTGGTCGTGGTGGCGGCCCTGGCCCAGGTCACGCCGTCGACCACCGGCGCGTGGGAGTGGCTGCCGCCGTCCCGGTGGATCATTGGCCGGCGGCGGGTGGTGGTTGAGGAGAATCGCAGCGTGCTGTAAAGGGTGAAGTAATCGACCGCGGGGAGCGCGGTCGCTGCCGCGACGAGACTGGAAAGCGATTTTTCCGTGTACAAATAGTCATCTTCGGCGAGCCAGACCAGATCGTCCGGCGACCAGCGCCGGACCCGCGGCATCCGCAGCACGTACCGGTAGGACGCGCGATTGCTGCCGCACTGCACCGACTGCACCTCGCCGGCGGACGTCATCACGGCAAGACGCTCCGCCGGCATAGGGCCGTCATTGACGAAGACGATCCGTACCGGGATGTCGACGTTCTCGACGGCCCGGAGGAGAGAGGCCAACGCAAGCATCTTGCTGTAGAAGGTCGGTCGGTTCTTCGTGTTCTCCGAACCGACCGACCGATAAAGAATACGCAGAATCATCGCAACCCCCCTACCGGCCCTGGCCCGGCAGCGCTCATCGTGGTGGCCTCGACGCCTCGGACACCGCCTCGACGCGGTCGGCCGAACATATTGCACACAGCTCGTACGTTACTGTGAAACATCATTATCATTGATCATTGCCGGTCCCGGTCGGGTGCTCCGGAACTCGGCCCTGTACGGCCGGTCCGGCCGGCTCGCCGGAAAGGGCGATCGCCGTGTCCCGTTCCACCTCCCGTGCGGCCCGGCGGACGAGGATGAACCAGATGGGGACGGTCACCCAGAAGGCAAGTATGTAACCGCAGACCGCGCCGGTGCCGCCGCCGATCTCCAGACCGACGATCGGATAGACGACAAGCTGGGGGGCGAGCACCGCATTCGCGCGGAAGGTGAGCTTGGCCTTGCCGAGCGCGTAGAGCATGCAGGCCGGCCCGACCGTCGCCGCGGGGCCCGCCTGCTGCACGATGGACAGCGCCAGCAGGTCGTGGGTCTGCTCCCAGGTCTGGCCGAGCAGCGAGTGCCCGATGCTCGTCGGCAGGACGAGAAAGATCGTCCCCCAGGCGGCGCCGGCCGCGACGATCACCGCGGACAGGGCGTAGGCGGCGCGGACCCGGGCTGCGGCCGAGAGGTCCTTGCGGCGGGAGAACTCGGGGATGGCCCAGCTCACGATCCCGACCGCGAGAATGGTCGTCGGTCCGAGCAGAGTCTGCACCC
The DNA here is from genome assembly GCF_002099325.1 of Frankia sp. KB5. Classification (NCBI taxonomy): domain Bacteria; kingdom Bacillati; phylum Actinomycetota; class Actinomycetes; order Frankiales; family Frankiaceae; genus Frankia; species Frankia sp. KB5. The sequence continues at coordinate 2,425 of NZ_MRUJ01000114.1, forward strand.
CGCGCAGCGCGCCGACCAGGTCGATCGCGCCCAGCGTACCGAGCAGCAGAGTGGATGCCTGCTGGGCGCCTTGGACGGTGAGGTACTCGGCGCTCATGTACCCGTTGACATCGCGGTGTTCGACGACCCACTGGCGCACGAGGCTCGGCGCCGGCTTGAAGCCGGCCTGCGTGACGCCCAGCATGGCGGCGACCGCGGCGGCGCCACCCCAGGCCAGCAGCATCGCCCACGAGGTGGAGACGTCGCGGACGATCAGCGCGTAGATGGCGGCGAACTGGACGATCGCCCAGATCCCGTCGTTGGCGGCGGCGGCGGCCGGGCGACCCTCGGCGAAGAAGACCTGCCGCCAGGCGTCCTGGAGCAGCAGCGTGGGAAAGACCAGTCCCATCGCGACCAGCGAGGCGCCGACCGAGCCGCCCATCGCCGCACCGACGGCAAGCGTCACGACCCCGCAGACCAGCCCGATCACGAGGGCGGTGCCGGTCCCCGCCGCGCCGGCCACCCGAAACACCCGCGGCGGCACGTCGGAGAACTTCATCCCCAGCGGAGCGGTGCCGACAGCCTTCGAGAACCCGATCATCAATGAGAAGATCGCGAAGGCGACGGCGAAGGCCCCGAACTCGGACTTGCTGACGCTGTGGGCGATGACGAAGGACATCACGGCGTTCGTCCCGCTGGAGAGCACCTGGTCGACGAGTGTCCAGATGGCCCGCGAGCGGCTGGAACCCCGGGTCGGTCGCTCGTCATGGTGGCGACCACCGGCCGGACCGCCGTCGTCCAGGATGGTCAGCCCGTAGTCGACCGGTTCCCCACAATCCGGGACTGCCGGTGCCTCGCGCCCCCGGTGGATCTCGCCGCGGCCGATCGGCGGGATGAGCCATTCGCCGGTCGCGGGACCCCACAGGGGGAGTAGCCCCTCGGGGGTCGGCCCGTCCAGTGCCGTCCCGAAGGCTTCCACGGCCGGGATCCGGCGGCCGCRCAGGCCGCGGATGACCTGGGTCCGCTCCCGGTCGAACTGTTCCGGTCGCGGCGACAGGGCGGCGGTGACCTCCGGCACGGGTTCCGTCCGGGGGCGTGGTGACTCGTGCTGCTGGGCCGTGGCCGGCGCGGATGTGTCCGGGCCGGTCACCGGAGCCCACCCGGCCCTCCGCCGGGTGGTACTCGGACGGTGGAGGGATCGCGGAGAGTCCTGATGATCGTCTTTTGCCGGGGGTCGGTGGCCGAACTCATTGATCCACCGCCGTCCGTCCTCTCCGTGCCGCATCGGTCCGACCCCGGCTCCCCGTGCCGGCCGGGCGAGCGACGCCGCCGCTTCCGCGGCGGACGACGATCGAGCCCACCGCGTCGCTTCTGACCAGGGCGCCAGTCGGCCAGGGTGCTAGCAGGATGGTAGCCCGATGGGATCGGAACGCTCGGCTAGGGCCGCTCGGGTGGATCTGGTCCGAGCGGACCCGACAACGGTGGTTGGCCAGAGCGGATCGCGGGGGCATGAAACGGGCGATGAGATCGCGATTCTCCGGCATGTGCCTGCCCCGTAGACGGTTCGCTCGCCTACGTCCGCAATCTTCCGCATCCAGGCTGATGGTCCGTAAGTTTAGCAGTCGGGCCTCGGCCCGATCCCCTTGTTACGTCGGTCACCCCCGGCAGGGCGGTACTCGGTGGCGGATCCAGTGAGGTGGGGTGCGCCATCCGATCCGCTTCCGGGACACCGGCTGCCGGCCGGATCAGGGCATCCCTGATGCCGGTGGCCGCGCTCGCGGAGGCCTGGACAAGGCAGGAGCGGGGCGTGGGCCGCATCATCAATTACCTGGAATAGCCCGCCTTGAATGGCCCGTCGCCCGTCTCATCGGTGGCGAGCAGGTCCTGCAGCTCGGTGACGACCTGCTGGAGCTGGTCGGCGAACGCGTACATCCCGTCCGCGACCGCACGCGGCGTGCTCAGGTAGAGGTTGAACCGGTCCGGCAGCAGCACGTAGGCGATGCCGATGCACTGGCTGCTGGTAGACCCGAAGCCGAAGAACTCGACGTTGGTGGACGGCGCGGAGCTGGTGCTCAGGTAGTCGTCGCGCGCCTTGAGCCAGCCCGGGGCCTCGTAGAGCGCGATCGGCTCGGTCACCCCCAGCCGCTCGCCTTGGCTGCGGGCGATGAACTGCAGCTCCCACAGGTGCTGCTCGGGGGCCCGCCCGGCCTGGCAGTCCTTCGCGCGCCGCACGTGCGCGTCGGCGGCGGCGCGGAACGCGGTCCGGCGGGTGGCGGTGTCGGTGTCCGGGTCGTTGAGTACGGTCACGAACCGCTGGATCTCCGGGGTGACGACCCGCATCGCTTCCGTGCGGCCGCGCCGCCAGTGCCGGGTGGCGATCGATTCGTAGGTGGCGCCGATGTGCCCCTTGGCCCGGCTGTGCGCCAGCTGGTAGGCGAGCTGCACGAATGCGTCCGGTGACGTCTTCAGTGCCTTGGCCCGGTTTTGYCCGAAGTCGGTGAAGGACAACACCGTTGAGGCGGTCGCCGCGGCGAACTCCGCGAACGACGCGCCGGCGGCGGCCACATCCGCCCGCAGGCTGGCGTCGAGGACGAACTCGACGGGCTCGATGACGGGTAGCCCCTGGGGCCGGGCGCCAGAGCTCGCCGAGTGCTCCGCGGGCGAGGTACCCAGCAGGTCGTCGACGAAGCTGAGGATCGTCGTCCCGTCCAGCCCGCAGTGCTCGACGTTGATGCCCGCCCGGCCGTCGGCGAAAACGATCAGTGACACCGCCTTGTCGAACCACCGGTTGGCGCTGTCGCCGTGGAGCAGGTGGTCACACGCGGCCAGGTTGTCCTTGGGGGTGAAGTCTTCCAGGCACAGGGCGAACAGCGCGGTCTCGATCGTGTCGAGCGCGGCCGCGTTGGCGGGGTCCAGAGCGARCAGCGTCTGGCGGCTCGCGGCCCAGTCAGCCCGGGCCTTGGTGGTGAGCTGGCCGACGGCGGCGTCCGCCGGAATCCGCGACGCGGCGGCCTTCACCACGGCGCGCAGGCCCGCCGCGAGGTCGTCCAGGGTGTACGGGTGACCGTCCGGCCCGACGACGTCCAGCCGGACGATGTTTCCCCGGTGGAAGACGACGATGTGGCGGGCCTGGGACGGCCCGGGCCACTGCTCGCTGTACGGGGTGCGCACGGTGTCCTGGACCGTTCCCGGGATCCGGGTCGTGGAGAACAGGAACGTGTTCTGCGCCATCGACAGCGTCTGGCCGCGCTGGACGATCGGCTCGACCCGCTCGTCGTCGAGGCGCAGCTTGTAGTCGACGGCTGCCGCCACGAGCCCGGCGGCCCGCTCCACCTGCGGCTGCTCGGCGGACAGACCCTCGGCGTCCTTGAACAGGAAGATGTAGTTCGCGTTGAGCGCGATGCGGTCGCGCCGGCCGAGGTAGCGGGAGTCCCAGAAGCCGTCCAGCCAGCTGTGTACGCCCTCGGTGGCGTCGTAGCGCTCCAGCGCCGCGTGCAGGGTGGGGCCGGGGCCGCCCRGTGCCTGGAAGGCCGCGACGGCTGCCTCGGTCGTCGCCTGCTCGGCCGGGGTCAGCAGCGGCGCGGACCAGGCAAGGAAACGTTCGCAGCTCTCCGCCAGCGTGGGCAATGGCACCCGGGGCAGCAGATCGTCGTTCGCGAAGGTTCCGGTGGATCGCTGGGAGCTACTGATCGCATTCATGCTGGGCCTCGGGTTGTCTCGGGGAACTCGTCTCGGGGACACGGTCATGGTGAACGCCACAGGCTGCGTTGGGTCCATGGTCGCCGAGATTCCACGGGTGGCGGGCGTTCCATCGGACATTCGGCTCGTACGGTTCATCCGACTCGCATGATGGCCGGGGCGCCCTCGACCTACCGGCCGCGCGGGGGACGCCGCCGGCACCGGTCGCCCGTCAGCCTGGCGGAACCGGCCGGGTGGATGTCGCCGCCGGTCGCCGGCCGGAGGCGGGATGAGCGGTCGAGGGACTGGTCACCCCGCGCGGCCGAGAGATGTGCAGCTGGGCGTACAGCCAGCCCTCGGCCTCCAGCCCCCGTGGATCGACGCCGACGGTGGACAGCGTGTCGAGCACGAGCGACTGCTCCTCGGCGGAGGCGAAGCGCCGCTGCCGGAAAACGCCGTTGACGTGCACGGTCTCATACCCGAGCCCCGCGAGCGTCGCCTCGACCGGTTCGAACGGGAACATCCGCAGCACGAAGTGGGCCATCCACGGCCTGCGCTCACCGGCCGCGCGGGCCACCCGGGCGATGGTCCGCTCGGTGACGTACCCGAGGCAGCCCGTCGAGACGACGATGTCCGTTCCGACGAGCCGCTCCCGTTCGGCGTCGGTCGGGTCCCGGTCCTCCAGGTTGGCGTGCACGGCGTCATCGAGGAACCCAGCCGCGGACGCATAGGAGATGGCCGGCCCCGAGCTGTCCAGACCGAGGAACCGGCTCGTCTCCAGCCCGTCGCGGGACCGGACGAGTTCGCGGTCACGGGCGAGCAGCACGTCCCGGGTCGGCCGGGTTCCGGGCGGTGCGTAGCGCTCGTGCAGGTCGTCAAACGTCACGTCACAGCGGAGCAGCGCGGCGTTGATCCCGTAGGAGCAGCCCACGTCCAAGACCGTCGGCGGTCGTCCCCGGACCATCCGGAATTCCCGGATGAGCTGGCTGAAGTACGGTTTGGCGAGCTGCGGGATACGATAGTCGAGTTTCCGCAGGGTACTGAAGTAGGCGTGCGGGTCGGGCTGCGTGTAGATGTGGTCGAGCGAGATCTTCCCGCTGTCGTCGAACCGCCTCGTCCCGGTGGGGTACGCGGCCTCGGAGGAATTCGTGGTTCCGTCGGAGTCGGTGGTCTCGGCAGAATATCTGCTGTCGTCGGAATACACGCGTCTGGCGCTCCTTGTGACGGGCGGTCGGGGCAGACAGGCCGGTGCTGAAGCAGCTCGCCGACCGAGTTCTGGTCCAGCTAGTCCAGCAGCTGGTCGACGCGGACCGCGCTCTTCTCCGCCGCCAGGTGCCGCGGAAGGACCCGGCCGAAGAGCTGCTTCGTGCGCGCGACGCTGCCGACGACCCCGGGGTGCCCGGTGTAGGCGAAGATTGCGGAATGCCGGGCCGTGTCGCCCTCGACCGGGCTCACCCGGTGCATCGAATAGCGGCCCAGGAAAAGCTGGAGATCACCCGGTCGGAGGGCGAGACGCCGGACCAGATGGCCGCCCTCGCCCGCCAGCACGGCCCGCACGTCGGCGAAGTTCTCCGCCTGCGCGGACCTGATGTTCGGGCAGTACTCGAAGTCGCCCCCGGCCCGCGGCGCCTGCGTGAGCAGGCTCACCGCGAATTCGTTCGTGTCGAAGTGCCAGGGGTGCTCCAGCCCGGGGGCGATGATGTTGAGGCACAGCCCGGCCAGCGGGTCGGCGAGTTCGTGGACTCTCGGCAGGTCGAAGCAGCCGGCGATGAAATGCTGGAAGAGCTCGCTGGTGTAGAGGCGGTGGACGGCGAATTCGGTGGGAATCTGGTCGCGGGCGACGAAGGCATTCCCCCGCCGCATCGTGAACCGGCCCGGATGATCGGCCGGCAACGACGGGTCGACCGCGATGTTGTAGGCGTTGACCGTCTCGACCTCGTCATACGCGAGCGGAGCGACGGTGGCGCACTCCTGTGCGACCGCGGTGAATGCGGAGGGCCGGACGAATTCCGGGAGGACACAGCATCCGCGAGTGCGCAGTTCCTCCCGGGCCCACGAGACGACGTCCCGCCAGGCGTGGCTCGAAGGTTCGGTGAGAGGGTAACGAACGGTATTGATCAGCTCGCTGATGGACCAGGTTTCCGTCGCAACCATGTGACTCCTCTCCGCCGCTACGCGGCGGCCCCGGGTCGCCGATGGGAACCGTCCACGACCTCGATGCGATTTGTCACATGGTCGCCCGATGGTCATGATGGCGAAAGTCAGTGTGAGATGTCACACGCCTGTGCTCGCGCGGGACGCGAATCCCGCCCGCCTGCCGCCATTCCAGCAACCCGGCCACGACCTGTCGCGGAGCCACCATCTTCGGGGCGTCCCGCGTCCTCGTCCTGAGCGGCTGTACGTGGGTGCCCGCGGGCCCGGCGGGCGACCGGCCCCGGCCACCGTCGATGCGAACTGGCCGTACCGGCCCCTGTCTGGCCCGGCCGGAAGGTGCCCGGCGCAGGACGCCAACCGTCGGGATCTCAGCCTTCTCGTGTTCACCGGAGATGCGTCCGGCGGGTCCGGTGCAGCGACGTCCGGTAGAGCCATATCTGGTATCGCCATGTCCGGTGCAGCGACGTCCGGTACCGCCACATTCGGTACCGCCACGTCCCGTACCGGCGTGCCCGGGAGCGATCCCGGCCCGACCCCGCCGCAACGGCCGATGCCCGAAGGCTGATCCGATGCCTGGAGCCGGCCGTTCCGGGGAGGGAGTCGGTCATCGTACGAGGTTTCAGGAGCTTACGAGCTTCAGCGCCTGGCGGATCTCGCCGAGACGGTTCCATTGTTCGTTGCTGAGAATCGAGACGGCGGCGTGGAACACGCCGTCCTGTTCCTTCGCGATGTGCCTGCGCAGCAGGCTCATCGCCTCGATGACCCGTGTCGGCCAAGCGGGATCGACCCGGGCGGTGCCGTCGGTCGCCCCGGCGAGCACAGCCTCGATCCGGCGGTGCTCGCTCTGCAGGATCGCGATCTGTTCGGGGAACTCGAGTGCCATCGCGGGGAACAGACCCTTCTCCTCCACCACCGTATGCGGCTGGAGAACCGCCGACATCTGCTCACAGAGTGTCACCATTGCCCCGACATCACCCTGTCGATATGCCTCGTGCGTGTCGGCGATGAGATCGGTGACCTGGTCATGTTCCCCGATCAGGGTCGCGATCGCCGGCAGTGACTGACAGTTGCAGTATTCACGCATAGTACCCACCTTGGGTAGAAGAAGATCAGCGACGACCCCGCGTCCCGCGTGCCCCACCGGCAGCGTCGCCATCCCATCCCCACTCGCACGGCGGCGCTCGTGTCGCGCCGCTCATGGTCATCATCGAATGGCCAGGGCGGCTCCCACACGGCCGATAGTCCTGTCCGGTGCCCTACCAATGGCGGCAGGGCAGCGGTCCGCGAGTCGCCCTTCCCCACGGCCGATCGGAACGAACGGGCAGCATCCGCGCGGTGCCGGCGACAGCGAGCAGCAGCCCCACGACGGCGACGGAGATGGTGTCGGCGGCTGCGACGACCGGTCAGTCCTGACTGTTAGTCCTGACTCTGGTTCAGTCCTGACTGGCGAGATAGCCGATGACCATCGCACCCCACCATCCGGCCTGGGAGAGCAGGTTACTGATTATCGATCGGGCCAGGAGCGCCCGGGACGGAACGGTGGCGGACTGCTCCAGCCGGTGCTGGATCGCCCAGATGTGCAGGCCGTTGAGGGCGATGAGGAGCACCAGTCCGATCTTCACCTGGGTCAGTCGCCTGGACAGGTCCGGATGCAGCAGGATGCCGCTGAGCACGAGCCCCGCCAGACCAGCCCAGATCATCACGTGCAGGCCGCTGGCCACCCGGATGACGTCCGGGAAGCTGCGCCGACCGAACAGCCATGACAGGGCGAAGAAGTCGATGGCGAGGACCGCGCCGAACCCGCCCACGAGCGCGGCGAGATGCACGAACAGGGCGGCGGTGTGCAGGGTCGGGTCGGCGGTGAGGTGGGCGGCGGTCCAGACGGCGGCCGCCCACCCGACGACGAGCGCTGTTCCGGTGGCGAGGAAAACGGCCCATCGTGGCAGAACCCCGCTGGCAGGCGGGGAGGGCTGGGCGATGACCAGGACCGGGACAGGCCGCGGGTCCGCGGGCAGGGAAACGAGCCGCTCGGGGACCTTATCTCCGTGATCATGCATGACTAGTGCCTGAGCGTGACGTTGGTGAAGGTGGCAGTCGTGCCGCTGGCCAACGCCGGCGTGTGGCCTTCCTCGCCGTGCCGGAAGAAGGTCGGTACCCCGATTGTTGCGCGCAACGTGTAGCTGCCGTCCCGCGGGATCGAGAAGTTGTTCGCGTAGTGGAAGAATTCGGCGTAGTAGAAGTTGAGTGTCTTCTCCTCCGCAACCGTGCCCTTGCCGTCGATGACCGCGAGCGTGATTGGTACGTTCGGCACGATCCGGCCCGTGGCCGCCTCCACGGGGATGATCTCAATGTGGTGCGTCTCGTCGGCGGCGGGCTTGCGGAGTATCTGCTGCCCGCCTTTGCCCTCGTACCAGGGTTCCGCGGCCTCGACGATGTAGCCGATTTTCCACGGTCCGCTCTGGACCTCGCCTCCTTCGGACCGGATCTCCTTGGCGAGCGTCGTGTACTGCTTGAACACGCCCTCCGGTACCGCGACGGAGAAGGTGGTCGAGCTRCTTACCGGGTGTCCCGGGGAAGCCGTCGTGGCGTCGGTCGTCGAATCGTCGGAGCAGGCGGTGAGACCGAGCAGCAGGGAGACGGCCAGTACGGGCAAGGCTGTTCGCTGGGGCATACGTCCTCCTCGGGGAAGCCTGATATTAGGTTAGGCTAACCTAAATTGATCAGGTTCCGTCAAGGAAATCACCCTTCCGGTCTATGTAAGCTACTCTCGGTAAGCATTAGCGCCGGGAGGCCTCGGCCTCCCGGCGCACCACGTGCCCTGGCCCGCCGATCGTTGGAAAGGTGGGCGCGGCCACGCCGCCGAACTCAGCAGATGCGGGGGAGCTGCTCGCCGAGCGGCCGGTCGACGATGCGGGTTCCCCCGAACGCGGTGCGCCCGACAACCACGCCCGGATGCTCCGCGGTGACCGTGCCGATGACGGCCGCGTCACGCCCCGCCGGATGCGCCCGCATCGCCGCGAGCGCCGCGTCGGCGTCGGCGTCGGCGACGAACGCGACCAGCTTGCCCTCGTTCGCCACGTGCAGCGGGTCGAGGCCGAGGAACCCGCAGGCCGCCTCGACCGCGGGCGGCACCGGCACGGCGCGCTCGGCGAACTCGATGCCCGTCCCGGACGCGGCGGCGATCTCGCACAGCGCGGTCGCGAGGCCACCTCGGGTCGGGTCGCGCAGCGCGTGGACCCCCGGGGCGGCCGCCAGCACCGCCGCGACCAGCCCGTGCAGCGCCGTCGTGTCGGAGCGGACCTCGCCGCCGAACTCCAGCCCGTCGCGCACGCTCAGCACGGCGACACCGTGCTCGCCGACGGGACCGGAGACGATGACCCGGTCGCCGGGTCTCGCCCGTTCGGGGCGGATGTCCACCTCGGCCGGGACGAGCCCGATGCCGCTGGTGTTCACGTACAGACCGTCGGCCAGCCCGCGCTCGACGACCTTGGTGTCCCCGGTCGCCAGCCGCACCCCCGCCGCGGCGGCGGCCCGGCCCATCGCCTGCGCCACCCGGCCCAGGACCGCGAGCTCCAGGCCCTCCTCGAGGATGAACCCGGCCGAGAGCGCCACCGGCACCGCGCCGGCACAGGCCAGGTCGTTGATGGTGCCGTGGACCGCGAGCTCGCCGATGGAGCCACCGGGGAAGAACAGCGGGCGCACCACGTACGAGTCGGTGGAGAACGCGAGCCGGGCGCCCGCGACATCCAGGACCGCCGAGTCCGCCGGTGCCCGCGCCGTGTCGGTGGTCCCGAACGCGGGCAGGAACAGATGCTCGATCAGCTCGCTCGACAGCACGCCGCCGCCGCCGTGCCCCAGTACCACCTGGTGATGGTCACGCAGCGGAAGTGGGCAGGTCCAACCGGTCGGGTCGACGGGGTCAGCCACGGCTGCCCGCCGGAGTCAGTCGCCGGAACTGGAAGTAGGCGGCGCATGCCCCCTCCGCCGAGACCATCGTCGCGCCGAGCGGGGTGCGTGGCGTGCAGGAGGTTCCGAACGCCGGGCACTGCGGCGGTTTGACCAGGCCCTGCAACACCTCGCCGCTGCGGCATTCGGCCGGTTCGGCCACCGTGAGGCCCTCGACGTCGAAGCGGACCTCGGCGTCGAAGTCCCGGTACGCCGCGGACAGCCGCCAACCCGAGTCCGGGATTGTCCCGATTCCCCGCCAGGCCCGGTCACACACCGTGAAAACCTCGGCGAGGATTTCCCGGGCCGCCGGGTTGCCCGCCGGCCGCACCGCCCGCGGGTAGGCGTTCGCGAGTTCTGCCCGCCCCGCCTCGAGCTGCTCGACGGCGTGGCGCACCCCGTCGAGCAGGTCGAGCGGCTCGAAACCGGTGACGACGATCGGTACCCGGTAGGTCGCCACCAATGGCTCGTACTGGAAGGTGCCCATCACCGTGCACACGTGGCCGGCTGCCAGGAACGCCGCCACCCGGTTCGCCGGCGAGGAGAGGACCGCGGTCATCGCCGGCGGCACCAGCACGTGGCTGACAAGTACGGAGAAGTTGTCGATTCCACGGCGCCGGGCCGTCACCACGGCCATCGCGTTGGCTGGGGCGGTGGTCTCGAAGCCCACTCCGAAGAACACGACCTGGCGGTCCGGGTTCTCCTCGGCGAGGCGGACCGCGTCGAGCGGCGAGTAGACCACCCGGACGTCCCCGCCACGCGCCCGGACCATGAACAGGTCCATGCCGCTGCCGGGGACCCGCAGCATGTCCCCGAACGAGCAGAAGATCACCTCGGGGCGGGCGGCGATCGCCAGCGCCCGGTCGATCGTCTCCAGCGGCGTGACGCACACTGGGCAGCCGGGGCCGTGGATGAACTCGACCTGGTCCGTGAGGAGCTGATCGATTCCGTTGCGGATGATCGAGTGGGTCTGGCCGCCGCAGACCTCCATGATCGCCCAGCGCCGGGTCGCGGTGGCGATGATCGCATCCAGCAGCCGGCGGRCCAACGCCGGGTCGCGGAACTCCGCCAGGTACCTCACCGGCCCGGCCCGGTCATGCCCGGTTCCGCCGCGCGCGATCCCAGCTCCTCCTCGAGCAGCCCCAGGTCCCGGAACATCGCGAGGGTCTCCCGCGCCGCGGCCTCGTCCAGCCTGATCAGCCCGAAGCCGGCATGGATGATCGTGTACTGCCCGACGGTCGCGTCGGGCAGGTAGGCGAGGCACACCGTCTTGGTGACGCCGCCGAAATCGACGATCGCCATCCGCGTACCACGGTCGTCCCAGATCTCGATGATCCGGCCCGGTATCCCCAGACACATGCCTCAGGCTTCCTTCCCGCCGAAGGTCGGCTCCGTCGGGCGGCTCAGCGCCGCGACCGCCGCCTGGCCCAGCGCCAGCCCACCGTCGCCCGGCGGCACCACCCGATGGACGAGTACGTCGAACCCGGCAGTGGCGAGCCGGGCGCGGCAGGCCCGCGTCAGCACTACGTTGGCGAACACCCCGCCGGTCAGACCGACCAGGCGGACTCCGTACCGCCGCCGCGCGAGCCCCGCGACCTCGGCCACCGCGTCCGCGACCGCCAGATGGAACGCGCCGGCCAGCACCGGCACCGCCACTCCCGCCCGCAGACCGGCGACGATCCCCGCGAGCACCCCCACCGGGTCGAGGACGCCGTTCGCCAGGCCGAAGGAGAGCCGGCAGGCACCGGCGCCGCCGAGTCCGGCGCCGCCGAACTCCGCCGCGGCGAGCGCCTCCAGCTCGACGGCGGCCTGCGCCTCGTAGGTGATCCGGTGACGCACCCCGAGCAGTGACGCCACCGCGTCGAACAGGCGGCCCATGCTCGTGCAGGGCACGCAGGCCACGCCCCGGTCCAGCGCGGTGCGCAGGGTGCGCAACTCCGCCACGGAGCAGGCCCGCACCGGCGCCAGGTCCGCGGTCCAGTCCAGGTCGGCGGCTACCACCTGGCCTGCTCGGCCGAGAACGACCCGGGCGACACGGCCGGCGACACGGCCCTGGCGCGCCTGCGCGCCCGCAAGGACCGGCCCGACAAGCCGTTCGCGGTGATGGTGCGCGACCCGCTCGGCGCGGGCGACGTCCGGGCCTACCAGCAGCACCTCGCCGCCCCAGATCGTGCCGTCGAGCCCGTAGCCGGTGCCGTCGAACGCGACCCCGAGGATGGTGTCGCCGAGCCTGCCGTGCTCGGCGAGTAGGGCGGCCACATGGGCATGGTGGTGCTGGACCAGGTGCGGCAATCGGCCGGCGGACCGTGACCCGTGGGTGGAGGTCTGGTTCGCCCCCGCCGCCGGGTCCCCGGCTGCCGCCTGTTCGGTCCCCGTAGCCGCCGCGCGTTCGGCCCAGGCCCGGGTGACGTATCCCGGATGGAGGTCGGCGGCGAGCGTCTCCGGCGCGACGCCGTACAGATCGGTCAGGTGCGCGGCGGAGCGCTCGAAGGCCCTGAGCGCCGCCAGGCTGCCCATGTCACCCAGATGCTGGGACACGAACGCGCGACGGTCCGTGGTGAGGCAGAACGTGCTCTTGCCCTCGCCGCCCACGGCGAGCACCGACCGGACGGGGCGGCCGAGGTCCACCGGCAGCGGAACGTATCCGCGGGAGCGCCGCACCGGCAGCACCTGCCCGTCGTCTCCGTCGTCCCCGTAGCCGCAGCGCACCACCGAGTCGTCACACGGCAGGAGGATCGGTCGGTCGTGCCGGAGGAACGCATCAGCGAGGCCGGCGAGCCGGTCCCGCGCGTCGTCGTCGGCGAAGCAGATGGGCTCGCCCGAACGGTTGCCACTGGTCATCACCAGCATCCGCGGCGGTCGCGGGCCGCCACCCGGGACCGGCGCGAACAGCAGGTGGTGCACGGGTGTGTACGGCAGCAGCAGCCCCACCAGCGGAGTGCCGGGGGCGACCAGCCGCGACATCCCCGATATCCCTGACATCCCCGCCGCGGGCGAGCGGCGGACGAGCACGATCGGAGCGGCCGGCGATGCCAGCAGCGCCGCCTCCGCCGACGACAGGTCGGCCACCAGGGCGGCCGTCGCCAGGTCGCGCACCATCACCGCGAACGGCTTGTCGGGCCGGTCCTTGCGGGCGCGCAGGCGCGCCAGGGCCGTGTCGCCGGCCGTGTCGCCCGGGTCGTTCTCGGCCGAGCAGGCCAGGTGGTAGCCGCCGACGCCCTTGACCGCGACCACCGCGCCGTCCGCCAGTGCCCGCTGGGCCGCCGCCAGCGCGGCGTCCGTGCCGTGGACCTCCGGTCCGGTGCCGTCCGCGGGGCTGAACCACAGCTTCGGTCCGCAGGACGGGCAGGCGACGGGTTCGGCGTGGAAACGGCGGTCCGCCGGGTCGGCGTACTCCGCCGCGCACCGCGCGCACATCGGGAAGCGGGCCATCGTCGTGGCCGCGCGGTCATACGGCAGCGCGCTGATGATCGTGTACCGCGGGCCGCAGTTGGTGCAGGTGATGAACGGGTGGCGGTGGCGCCGGTCGGTCGGGTCGAACATCTCGCGCAGGCAGTCGGCGCACACCGCGGTGTCCGCGGGTACCAGGGTGCGATCGCCGGGAACGGTCGCGCCGGCCACGATCCGGAACCCGGCGTCGCCGGCGGTCGACCGGGTCACGCTCGTCACCGTGACGCGCTCGATGCGCGCGAGCGGTGGCGCCTGCGGTTCGAGTCGGCGCAGAAACTCGGCCACGGCCACCTCGTCGCCTTCGACCTCGGCGAACACCGAGGTCGAGTCGTTGCCGACGAATCCCGCGAGCCCGAGGGTGCCCGCGAGCCGGTGGACGTAGGGCCGGAAACCGACGCCCTGGACGACGCCCTCCACCACGACCCGGCGCCGGACCCGGCGCCCGGTCCGCCCGGTCCGCCCGGTCCGCCCTCCGGTCATACCCGCCGCCAGATCATGACCCGGTTGTTGCCCGAGTCCGCCACCGCGAGCCGGTCGCCGCGCACCGAGAGGCCGTACGGCCAGCAGAAGGTGTCGGCCTCGACGCGGGTCCACCGGTTCTCCCCGGTCTCGGCGAACGACGGCTGGCCGAGCACACCGGTCGCGGGCGTGGAACTGCGCCGCGGCAGCTCCTCCCACAGCAGGACGCGGTTGTTGGCGGTGTCCGCGACGGCCAGCAGGTGCCCGTCGCTGTCGACGGCGTAGGGGAAGCGCAGGACGTCGGCCCGGCCGGGCGCGTAGGGGAACTCCCCGGAGCATGCGAGATCGGGCTGGCCGAGCACCAGATCGGCGTCGCCGTCGGCGTCGGGATGGGGGGCCCAGCCGAGCAGCCGGTGGTTGCCGGCGTCCGCGACCAGCAGCCGGTCGGCGGTGCCGGCGAGGTCGTGCGGCCACCGGAAGCTCGCCGGACCGGCCGCGCCGCCACGGTTCTCGTCCCGGCGGGTGGGATCGGGCTGCCCCAGCACCAGGTCGGGTAGCCGGCCGGGCGAGGACGGCAGGCCATTCGACCAGCCCAGGATCCGCCGGTTACCGGTGTCGGCGACGTAGAAGCGCCCACCCACCACGGCCACCCCGAAGGGCCAGTAGAAGGTGTCTGGTCCGCACGGGCCGCCCCGGTTCTCGCGGACGGCGTCGGCGTCCGGCTGCCCGAGCACGAGGTCGGGGGCGGTGTCGGTGACCGTCGGGACCTCGTTCCAGACCAGCACCCGGTGGTGCCAGGCATCGGCGACCACGAGCCGGCCATCCGTGACGAGCACGCCGGTCGGCAGGTGCAGGCCGCGTTCGGGCCCGCGCCCCGCGGCCGCCGGCCCTTCGCTCGTCGCGTCGGCCTGGCCGAGCACGACGTCGGCGGGGGCGCCGTCGACGGCCGGCAGACCATGCCAGATCAGCACCCGGTGGTTACCCGAGTCCGCCACCACGAGCAGGTCGTCGCCGAGCCACACCCCGCGCGGCGCGTACAGCCGGGACGCCGACGGCCGCGCCGACGGCAGGGCCAGCCCGCCGGGCGCCGGGGCGCCGATCCACACCGCCGGTTCCCAGCTCCCCGCCCATCCGCCCCGTCCCGCCTGGCCGCCCCGTCCCGCCTGGCCGTCCTGCCCCACCCATCTGGTCGGAGTGCTCGGAGTGGCGTCACCGAGTGTTCCGCTGCCGGGCGTCACGTCGGCTTCGCGGTGAGTCGGCGGGCGATCTCGTCGAGCACCCCGCGCACGGCCAGGACGGCGTCGGGGTCCCCGACCTCCTCGAAGATCGCCCGTGCCTCGTGCAGCACCGCCTGCGCCGGGTCGAAGAGGCCGAGGTGGGCCAGGGCGTTGCCCTGGTTCGCCCGAGCCCGGGCGTAGCCGAGGGGGTCGGCGTCGCGGTCGCGGGCGGCGATGACCTCCTGGTAGCGCGCGACCGCCTCCCGCAGGTTGTCCTCCCGGTGTGCGGACGGCGCGTAGACCAAGGCGTTGGCCAGGTTGAGCTGGGTGCTGGCCCACCGCTCGGGATGAGTCTCGCGGGTGTAGACGGACAGAGCGGTCCGCAGGCCCTGCACAGCCACGCCGACCCGCAGCTGGTCGGACGCCTGCGCCATCGGCATGGTCAGATACGCCGTGGCGAGGTTGACCTGTGCCGCCGCGAACAGCTCCGGGGCGGTGTCGATGCGGACCAGGCGCAGCGCCGAGAGGTAGTGCTCCACCGCGACCTTCAGGCCCGCCGGATCGTCCCCGGCCAGCTCCTGGTAGGCCGAACCGAGGCTCAGGTGCAACTCGGCCCGGCCGACCGTGAGGTCGGTGGCGGCCAGCGCGGCGAGCGCCGCCGTCAGCTCTGCGATGACGGCCGGGCTCGGTCCCTCGACTCCGCGACGCAGGTCCGCCGCGGTGGACCTGAGCTGGGCGGCGAGACCGGGGGAGGGTTCCCGCGCCGCGGCGATGGCCCGCTCCAGCAGCCCCGCTGCCTCGCCCGTCCGGCCGGCGGCCATGGCGTGGGCGGCGTGTGCGGACCACACCATCGCCGCGATCTCGTCGGTCTCCCCGCCGGGCGGCGGAGGTTCGTCCAGCTCGCCCAGGGCGAACCGGACTACGTCCACCAGGATCCCCAGCTCGTCGCCGAGCGCCCGGCGCAGTGCCACCGGGTCTTCGGGGTCCGCGCCCGCTGGTCGCAGCACGAAGCGGTTGTAGCGGTCGACCGGGTCGTCGCCGCGCAGCTGCCCGAGGGCCGCGACGACCTCCCCGCGGTAGGCGAGCTCCAGCGCGGCCAGCTCCGCCGGCCAGGCCACCGGCACCTTCCCGGCCGCCAGTGTCCGGCGCAGGTCGGCCGTGGCCTCGCCGCCCGGCACGAGCAGGAAGCCGGCCGGCAGCGGAAAGACCCCGACGGGCTGCGGGCGCGCGCAGGTCACGCCCGTGCTGATGACGTCGTCCTCACCCATGCGCGTCCTCACCCATGCGTCTGGTCATCTGGACCTGTGCGTCCGGTCATCCATGCGTCCGGTCATCCGTCCGTTCCGCCGGTCCCGGGGGCGAGACCAGAGATGATCATGTCCCGGACCTGTTCCATCGCCCGGCGCACCGCGGGACTGAGATCGGCGCCGGGCTCCACGCCGCCCGCCTCGATGAGGTAGACGACGACGTCGTCCGGGTAGCCGTCGCCGAGCAGCCAGCGCCCGAACGCCAGCGCCTGGTCCCAGCGGAAGGCGTGCGGGTGCGGCGCGTCCAGGGGCAGGTTCTCCAGCTGTGCGCCCGGGACCTCGAACACGGTCCCGGGCTCGGCCCCGGTGCGGCTGGCGTCGACGACCACGACCCGGCGTGCGCCGCGCATCGCGAACGCCGTGTCCATCCCGGCGGTCCCCCCGTCGACCAGGCGCACCCCGGCCGGGACGCCCGTCTCGGCGAGCCGGCGGACCAGGATCGGCCCGACCCCGTCGTCACCGCGCAGCAGGTTGCCGCAGCCGATCACGGCCACCTCGCACCCTGGTGGTTCGAAACCGGGCGGATCGACCTGCACCCGCGGCCCGACCGGGGGCCGCGAGGCGGCACCCGCCTCGCGATCCCCGGTCATAGGTCGGTCCCGGTCATAGGTTGTCGTTGATGACGAACCTGCTGAGCTCCCGGCCGGTCCTGCCGTCGTAGGCGTGGACCGTGCAGACCAGGCACGAGTCGAAGCTGCGGGCCACGTGGCCGAGCTCGATCGGGTTCTCCGGATCCACGATGGGCGTGCCGACGAGGGCCTGCTCGATGGGACCGGGCGCCTCGGAGCCGTCGCGGGGGCCGATGTTCCAGGCGGTCGGGGTGACCACCTGGTAGTTCGCGATCTTGCCGTCCTCGATGACGATCCAGTCCGAGAGCGAGCCGCGGGCCGCCTCCGTGGAACCGAAGCCGCGCCCTTCGGTGTACTCCACCGGCTTGAGGTGAAACGGCTCGCGTAGGTCCAGCTGGTCGAGCCAGGCCCGCGTCCACTGGTAGTACCTGGCGGCCTCGTGCATCCGGGCCAGCAGGCGGACCATCACCGACGGGCCGATGGCCGCCAGGATGTCCCCGAACAACGGGTCGTCGTCCTGGTGGGCACCCGCGCCGGGAGCCGCGGCTGCGACGCGGCGGGCGAGTGGCCCGGCCTCCAACGGCAGGTATCCGTGGTTCGGCACCTCGTACCGGGGTGACTTCGCCCAGCTGTACTTGCCCTGCTCCCGGCCGCGCGCCGGATCGATGGGCCGGGTCTCGCCGTCGAACGGGTGGCGCGCCTCGGTTCCCTCGTAGAACGAGTGGGTGACGTCCTCCCGCACCCGGGCCTGGTCGAACTCGAAGTACCCGCCGCCCGCGTACACCCCGGACCGGCCGATGAGTGCCGCGTTGCGGCCGGAGATGGTCGGCCGGGTGTAGAGGTCGGGGGCGAAGTACGTCCCGGTCGCCAGGTAGTTRCCGACTCCCTGGCCGTAGCGATCCAGGCCGATGTCTAGGCAGTACCGGAGGAAGAAGCCGCAGTCGCTGTCGTGCTGGGCGGGGTTCTCGTCCACCCAGGCGAGCACGTCCTGCCAGGTACGGTTGGCCAGCCAGCGCTCCACCGAGCAGCCGAGCCACTGCTTCTCCAGCCAGTTGACCTTCCAGTGCTCCAGGATGGCGATGGAGCGGGTCACGTCCGACAGCGTCGGCGCGCACATCACCCCGCCGGGCACCATGAAGCTGGAGTGCGGCCACTGCCCGCCGAAGATGGCGTAGACCTCCACCGGCTTGGCCGACAGCACCACCGCCGGGCCGTAGCTGCTGCCGGTGTAGGGCGCGAACCGCCGTACCGCCTCCTCATACAGCGGCGAGGAGGCGTATTTCCGGTTCGTGAGGTCGATGGCGAACAGCGCGTAGAAGCAGCGCGGGATGCTCTGCAACGTCTCGCACGCCTGCGCGATGTTGCGGACCAGCGTCGCGTTGGGCGGCATCTCGGTGCGCCACGCGACGTCCAGCGCGTACGCCGACTTGTACAGGTGGCTGCCCCCGCAGATCCCGCAGATCCGCGGGGTCACGATCAGGCCCGCCTGCGGGTCCTTGCCGCGCAGGATGATCTCAAAACCCCGGAACATCGCCGCCTCGGTCCACGCCGAGGTGACCACCCCGTCGTCGATCGTGACCCGGACGTCGAGGTCGCCCTCGACGCGCCCCAACGGGCTGACGTTGAGATCGACGGTGGCCATTGGAATCCTCTCTTCTCCCCGTCCGTTCCTCGCGGTCTCCGGTCGGAGCACGCGCGGCTACCGGCTACCGGCCGGCTAGACGACGAACATGTCCTCCTTCGACCACTGCGGGGCGACTATCCGGGCAGCTGCCGCGTGTGCCAGGTAGCCGAGGTGGCCGCTGCCCGCCGGCACCTCCCGCGGAATGAGCCCGCCGACCTTCCGGGTCCTGAAGATCGTGCCGGGGGCGAGGTCGAAGAATGGGAACTCCGGCTCCGTGCACCCGATGCACGGCATGCCGGCGCGGGTCTTCGACGACTGGCGGTTCCACAGGATCCGGTTGCACGGGGAGTGGGTCATCGGGCCGCGGCAGCCGAACTCGTAGAACAGGCAGCCCTTGCGGGTCCCGTCCCCGAAAGCCAGGGTCGACTGCTTGTATTCGAAGTACTCCGCCCTGGTGCAGCCGGTCTGGGTGAATGTCGTGAAGAACGTCCGTGGCCGGTGCAGCTCGTCGAGCGCGATGTCGGCGGCCCGGCCGGTGGCCAGCGCCACGATGATCTGCGTGATCCAGTCCGGGTGGGCCGGGCAGCCCGGAATGTTGACGACGGGCAGCCCGGAGCGCGATCGGAAGTCCGGGCCGAGGAAACCGCCGCGTTCACGCTTGTGGAACTGCAGCCCGGTGGAGTCCGTCGGGTTCGGCGCCGTCGCGGGGATCCCGCCCCAGCACGCGCAGTCCCCGATCGCCACCACCACCTGGGCCCGGGCGGCCAGCTCGCGCACCCAGTCCTGCATGGGCCGCTCGGCGAAGACGTCGAAGCCGCCGGTTCCGTTCGGGCCGCGGATCACCGAACCCTCGAAGACGAAGATGTCGACCGGCCGCTCACCCCGCGCGCAGTCGGTGAACAGCTCCCGGGCCTGGGCGCCGTTCTCCAGCCCCAACGACGGGTGCCAGAGCAGTTCCAGCCCGAAGTCGGTGATTAGGTCGACGACGTTGGGCTCGTCGGCGTTCAGGAAGGACATCGTGTTGCCGCTGCACGCCCCGCCCTGGAACCACAGCACGGATGACATCAGTACTCCCTTCGTCGGACGGGCCGTGGTCGGCACCGCGGTCCGCCGCACCGCCCACCTCCACGAGCGGACCGAGCCCTCCGTCGAGGTGATCAGAAGCCGCTGGGCCGGGTGATCGTCGGGTGGCCCGTCGCCTCACGGAGACTTCCGGCAGAGCAGACGCTATGTCCCCCAGCGCCGGACGCCTATCGACAGTGCGCGGAGGCTGCCACCAACGCGCAGTCACCAACGCGCAGTGCGGTTTGGTGAAGCGCACACGACCGGGCGAGAGTGGGGCATGCACCGGCCATCCCAGCCCGCCCTCATCGACGCCCGTGGGGCGAGCGCCGAGGTACGGCCCGGCGAAGTGGTGAGCCGGTGCGATGCCGGCTCGGGCGGGTCACCGGATCAGGCGGGTCGCCGGAGGGTGCCGGGGGAGGACCGGGCGATGCACGAGCTGTCCGTCTGCCGATCGATCGCGGACGTCGTCACCCGGCACGCGGCCGGTCGGCCGGTCACCCGGGTGCACGTCCGGGTGGGTCAGCTGCGCCAGATCGTGCCGGAAACCCTCGCCTACTGCTGGGAGCTGATGAACGCTGGGCCCCCGGAGAACGCTGGGCCCCCGGAGAACGCTGGGCCCCCGGAGAACGCTGGGCCCCCGGAGAACGGCGCCGATCCCCCCGGCGGGCAGGTGCTGGCCGGGTCCGTGCTGGAGGTCGAGAGCGTGCCGGTCAGTGTGTGCTGCCGGGTGTGCGGGACCCGCGGCGAGTTGGCGGACCGGGCGCTGCGCTGCGGCACCTGCGGCGCGGCCGGCGTCACCATCGTCACCGGCGAGGAGTTCCTCGTCACCTCGTTCGAGGTGGCTTCCGACCCAGTAGTTCCCGACCCGGCGGCTCCCGGCTCGGCAGCTCCCGACACCGTGGAGGCGTGACACGCCGTGGGTCGCTTCCATCCCCACCCGGAAGGGGCGCATCCCCACCCGGAAGGGGCGCCGCACGAGTACTCGGGTCCGCACCCACCGGCCGGGGTGTCCGTCGGGGACCATGCCGGCTATGGCACCGGGCCCGAACGGGTCGAGGTCCTCGAGCGGATCCTCGGGGAGAACGAGCGGGTCGCGCTGGCGAACCGGGCCGCCTTCGACGCCGCCGGCGTCACGGTGGTGAACCTGATGTCCGCTCCCGGCGCCGGTAAGACCACCCTGCTGGTCGGGACGCTGCGCCGTCTCGGCCCGCAGCTGCGGGTCGGGATCATCGAGGGCGACATCGAGACCAGCATCGACGCCGACCGCCTCGACGGGCTCGGCGCGGCGATCGCCCTGATCAACACCGGTAACGGGTTCGGCGGGGAGTGCCACCTGGACGCGCCCATGGTCGCCTCGGCGCTGGGCCGGCTGCCCCTGCGCGACCTCGATCTCGTCGTTATCGAGAACGTCGGCAACCTGGTGTGCCCCGCCGAGTTCGAGGTCGGGGAGGACCTGCGCGCGATGGTGTTTGCCGTCACCGAGGGCGAGGAGAAGCCCCTCAAGTACCCGGTCATGTTCCGCTCGGCCGACCTGGTGCTCGTCAACAAGACGGACCTGCTTCCCCACCTCGACTTCGACCTTGACGCGTTCCGGAAGAACCTCGCCGACGTCAACCCGGACGTGGCTGTGCTGGAGGTCAGCGCCCGTACCGGCCRGGGGGTCGACGCCTGGTGCGCGTGGCTGCGCGCCCTACCCGGACAGCGCCCGGAGCCTACGATCGGCGGGGCCGCGCTCGATGACGACGGGGATCCAGCGCGGGCGGGCGCTCGACGGCGGGCGCCTGGAAGGCGACGGTCTCGACGTCCGTGACCGCGACATCGATGATCTCGACATCAGACAGCCCGAAGTCGGGTGCCTGGAAGAGGCGGATCGTCAGAGGCGGGGGCTCCTGCCGCGGCAGAGAGCGCGGCGGCTCCGACGCGGAGAAGAGGGGGATCGAGGCGGTGGCGATGAGATGTCTCGCTTTCGGGGTGGGGCTGCCGAGTGGAACGAGGGGTAGGACGTCAGGGCGGTGACAGGCTTCTCCGCGGGACCTTCCGCCGCCTACGTGGCGTCTTCGGGTTCCGCGAATCGAAGCCTCACGGCGTCAGAGACGGGACATCTTGCTGAACGGGCTCAGAATGCGTTCCTGCTGGGAACCGAAATCGACGAGGACGGCGACTTCTGCTTCGACCCCGGTTACCTGGCCGAGACCGTACATGTCGTGGGTGACCCGGTCTCCTACGGCGAACCGCTTGCACGGCGGGGTGACCGGGGYCTTGAAGGGGCTGGTGGACAGACGGGGCCTGGGTAGCGCTGACTTGGTCATCGCCTCCAGTATGCGCCTGCCGCACCGGGCGCCGCTGGTCGTCGTTGACGAAGACCAGACGATCACCGCTGCTCTCACCGGCCATGGCGCCCGGACGAGCGAGGTTGCCGACCTGCTGCCCGCGCGTGTCGCCGGGACTCTACCGGCCGCACCCTTGAGCGCCTKGCCTTTATCTACCGAGTGTTATCGAGTGTTACCAGGCGTGTGGGGCGCCGAGGTCGTTGATCAGCTCGGCGAGGACGAGTTCCTCGTCCACTCTGATCGCATGGTGCTCCAGCGCGGGGCGCAGGTCGGGGTCCCAGGCCGCGTCGACCGGCCGGCCAACCAGCTCGCCGCCGGTCACCGTGGTCAGCGCCGCCTGATAGGACCGGGCGTCGAAACGCCATGGCCGCCAGCCGATCCGTTCCCGCAGGCCGTTGGCGATGCGGATGCCGCCCCAGTCGAAGTCGCCATGGTAGGCAAACCGCGCGCCCTGGCCGGCGAGCGCCGCGAGCAGGCTGATGACGGCGGCCGACGGCTGGCCGTTCACGCACACCAGCGGCGGGGTGCGGCCCGCCAGCTCGTCGGCGGCGCTGGCCAGCACGATCGGATTCTCGCACAGGTACACCACTCCGAGGCCCACCCCGAGGTCGCCGCGGTCCTGGCCCGGGCCGACCTGGCGCAGAGTGAGCACGCAGGGCTCCCCCGCCTCGCGACAGATGGCCAGGATCCGGCCGGTCGGGCTGTCCGCCCCGCCCGGCAGACCCAGGCAGAGCACCGTGGACGACAGTTCGTCACGGTGCACCCCGACAGCGGCCCACGCGGCGCGACGGCCCGCGGCCGAGCCGTCACCCGCCGGGTGGGATCCGCCCAGTACCCGGGCCGCCGCCAGGGCCAGCGTCGCCAGCGGCCGGCCGTCGTCGAGCGCGTGCGCGTCACCGGTGCTGGTGGCGGCCAGCCGGCCCAGCGCCACGCCGGGTGAGGGCAACGCGTCGAGCACCCGGAGCAGGTCGGCGGCCAGCGGCCCCGCCGCGTCCGGGGTGCCAGCCAGCCGGCGCAGCAGGCCGGTGCTGTCCAGCCAGGACCGCCAGGGGGTGAGTTCGGGGCGCCGGGCGAGGAGGTCGTCCAGGGGCTGGTGCGCCTGCGCCCAGGCTCGTGACTGCGCCGCGGCCAGCTCCGCCCGCTCCGTGACATCCCCGGTGAGCTGGCGGACGGCGGCGGCGAGTCCGTCCGGCGCGGCGCCGCTGGACCGCAGCACCGCGTCGACCTCGTCCAACGACACGGACAGCGAGGCGCCGGTGCCGGCCCGGCGGCCCAGCAGCCGCTCGACCCCCCGCCGCTGGTCCGCGCTGGCCCGGCCGAGGGTGACCGTCCCGGTGAGCGGCCGGCCCAGCTCGATCCTGCGCCGCACCCGGTCGAGCAGCCACGCCGTGTGCTCACCGCCCAGCAGACGACGCAGCCGTTCCACATCGCGGGCGGCTTCCGTACCGCGGGAGGCCCCGGTCGACGACGCGCTCACTCGAACGGCAGGGGCTCGGTGTTGCCGCTCTGCGCCGGACGGAGCGGCTGGGGCTGGTCGGGTTGGTCGGGCTGGTCGAGTAGCTGGGGCTGGTCGGGTTGGTCGGGCCGCTCGGGCTGGTAGGGCACCGGYCGGTCGACGCGGGTGCGCTCGTGCCCGTCCCACCGCCACGGCGTGACGAGCACGGCATCGATGCCGTCCCGGCGGGACAGCTGCGCGATCGCCAGGCCGGGAACCTGCGGGTAGCAGCCCCACTCGCGCTCGCTGGTCATCACCACATCGAGGTCGAACGCGGCGAGCAGACCCAGGCACTTGGCCCGCGAGTCGTCGTCCACTCCGGCGAACGCCTCGTCCAGGGCGACCAGGCGGGGTGCGTGCCGGTTGCCGGAGGAGTCGTAGAACGACGAGGCAGCCGCGAACAGCGGCACCGACGCCGCGAGCACCCGCTCACCACCGGACGCCGGACCGCTCGCCGGCCGCCACTGACCGTCCTGGAACCGCTGCACAGCGAACTCGTGCCAGTCGCGGTAGTCCAGGGCACGGGTCAACTGCTCGGCCCATCCGCCGGTGGTGTCCGCGCTGTGCTCCCGGTTGATCTCCTCCTGGAGGAACGCGCCGACGGCGGTCCGCTCGGCGGGGCTCCAGGCGTCGGCCGTCTGCCGCAGCAACCGGTCGCGCACCGCGCCGAGCCCCTCGGGGGCGCTGCGCGCGACCCGCCACTGCAACCGCAGCCGCATGCCGGTCGACGTGGGCCGCTGCGCGAGGTCCGTGTTGATCCGGCGAACCTGGCCCTCGGCGTCGCTGATCAGTTCCTGCAGGGCGCCGGCCACCTCGTTCACAAGGTGGTTCTCCAGGATCTCGCGTTCCTTCGCGGACAGCAGCATCGCCCGCTGCCCGGTCTCCGTCTCCAACGCGGCGACCAGGGCCGGGATGTCCTGCTTGCGGCCCTGGAACAGGACGTCGACCACGATCACGCCGTCGGAGACGACCATCCCGACCGAGTGGCCGTGCCGGGACAGCGCGTCGGTGAGAACCTTGTGCTCGGCCGACACCCGCTGCTGCGCCAGCTCCCACCGGCGGTCGGTGTCGTCGACGTCGTCGAGGGCGGCGTTGACCGCCCGGGCGAGCGTGATCGCGGGGTACGGTGCCCAGCCGGCAGCCGGGTCCGGGATCTCCAGGTCCGGGACGGCGACCGCGAGCAGGCCGGTGGCCGCGAACGCCCGGAGCCTCGCGACAGCCGCCTCGCGTTCGGCCGCGGCGGTGGTGATCGCCTCCCGCAACGTCTCACGCCGGCCGTGAGCCCGGCCCCGGGCGTCGAGCGCATCCCGTTCGGCGGCCCGGGCCTGCTTCTCCCGCTGCCCGCACCGGTCGAGTTCGGTGTCGACGGCGGCCAGTTTGCGGAACAGTTCGTCGACGGCGGCGCCGGCCGTCTCGACCAGGACCCGGTGACGTTCGGCGGCCGCGTCGGCCTGCGTCTGCGCCTCGGCGACCGCCTCGGCGGTCTGTTCCTGGCGTTCCAGCGCGAGGGTGAGTTCGTGTTCCGCCTCGGTCGCCGCGCGGCGGGACCGGTCCAGCGATTCCGCCGCCGGCCACAGCGCGGCCAGCTCCGCCCGGTAGTCACCCAGGGCGTCCCGGACGTCGGCCAGCGCGGCCGGCTCCGCGGGCAGGCGCACGTCGCCGGCGAACTCCTCGGCCGCCGCCCGCGCCTCACCCGCGGCCTGCTGCCGGCGGGCCGCGACAGCGGCCGCCTCCTGGTGCTGGGCGTCGATCCGCCGCTTGGCCTTGTGCTCCGTGGCCAGCTGCGCGTGCGCCTCGCGCAGGTCGCCGTCGGAGGGCCGGGCCCCGTGCTCGGCGGCCAGCGAGAGCTGCCGGTCGGCCAGCTCCGCGGCGGCCGCGGCCAGCTCTTCGAGCCGTAGCTCGATCCGGGTCGCATCGGCGCGCAGGTGGTCGAGCCGGACCCGCCTGGCCGCCTCGCGGGCACCCTCACCGATGTAGCCGGCGGTTTCCTTGCGCCAACCGCCGGTCAGGACCCCGTTACCGAACCGGCCGTCCACGGTGACCCAGGTCTCGGTGCCCGAGGTCCTGTTGGCCGTCGTCCCGTTGGCCGTCGTCCCGTTGGCCGCCGGCCCGTGGACCAAGGAGCCGCCGGCCGGGCCGGGCCCGCCGCGCAGGCCGATCGTCGCGAGGACGGCGGCGACCGCGGTGTCGCTCAGCCGGGCCGCGCGTGCGTCGTCGCGGTCGATCGCCGGCGTGGGCACCGCGGCCAGCCCACCCCCCGGCGCCGGCCGCCCGGGCGTGACCAGAACGTCGTCGCTGACGGGGTCGTGCAGCCGCCCGTCCGGGCCGACCCAGGCGTCGAGGATCCCGGCGGCCTCCAGCGCCGCCTCGATTCCGGCCCGGTGCTCGTCGGGCACGCCGTCGACGAAGTCGACGACCTTCCACAGCGGGGCGCCGTCCCGGCCGTCCCGCCCGTGCTCGTCGCGGGTGTGCGGGGCCGGCGGCGAGTCGTGGCCACCGGCCGCCAGCCGCTCGATCTCCTCGGCGAGCCGTTCGAGTTCCCGCCGGGCGGCCGTCTGCTCGCCGTCGAGGACGGCCTGYCGGCGCCCGAGGTCGGCGGTGGCCAGCCGCGCCGCCCCGTCCACCGCGGTGGCGACCGGGTTGGACCCGTCGAGTGTGTCCACCCAGCCGGCCAGGGCCGCCAGCGCGGCGTCCGGGTCGGCCGGCCGCAGGTACGCGCAGCCGGCCAGGTAGGCCGTGCAGGCCACGACGAGGCCCGCCCCGCGCTGGGCGGTCAGGTCCTCGGCCGCCGCGATCCGCTCGGCGGCGGCCTGCTGCTCGGCAGTGATCCGGTCCAGGTCGTCCCGGGCCGCGCGCAGCGCCACGCCGGCGTCGGCCGCCGCGCGCAGCAACCCGTCGAGACGGTTCACGGCGGTGCCCTGCTGCCCGACCAGGGCCTCGGCGGATCGCCGGGCGTCGCGGTACGGCGGTTCCCCGCCGTCCAGCTCGGTGAGCACCGCGGCGTGCCGGCCGGTGACCAGGGCGGCCTCGGCCGCCAGCCCGGCGGCCCGGATCGCGGCGTCGAAGCCCGCCGCGTCGGCCTGGACCGTGCGTTCCGCACCCGTGAGCCGGCGCTTCCGGTCGCCGGCAGCCTCGGCCGCGGCCCGGCTGTCCCGCTCCCGCTGGGCGGCGAACCGGGCGAGCCGCCCGGCATCCTCCTCGGCGCCCCGCAGCGCCGCCGCGTCGCGCATCTCCGGGCTGTCCCGCAGCGCGTCCCGCCGGGCGGTCAGTGTGGCCTTCGCCTCCTCCACCTCGGTGAGCGCCTGCTGCGCGGCCGTCAGGGCCTCGACCGCCGCCTGATGCGCGGCGTCGGCCTCGGCGAGATCCCGCCCGTGCTGCTCGTAGCGGCTGTGCGCCTGCCGCGGCGGCGCGGCGTACCGCTTCGCGGCCACTCGGGCGTACCGGCGGTAATGGGTCAGGAATGCCTGCGCAGCCGTTTCCGCCTCGGCGAGGGCGCGCAGCGTCTCCCGTTCCTCGTCCAGACCCCGGAACGCCTCGGCCACGATGACCACGAGCGCGGGGTCCAGCGGCGGCAACGCCTCGGTGAGCGCCCGGGAGAGCAGCTTCTCGTCGGGCTTCTTGGACAGTTGYGGCTGGCGTAGCTGGATCAGGAGGTTGACCAGGGCCTCGTACCGGTGCCCGCCGAGACCGAACAGCGCTTCGTCCACGGCACGGCGGTAGTCCGACGCGGTGTCGTACACCGCGCCGTGGCCGTCGACGGCTTCTTTCAGTTTGTCCCTGGTCAGTGGCACCCGGGTCGGGCTGACCAGGGACAGCTGCGGACCGATCCGCTGGCGGGTCACGAAGAACCAGTGCCGGACGATGCCGCGCCCGCTGACCGCCTTCAGGCCGGCCCCGATCGTGCGGTACTCGGGGATGCCGTCACCGCCCAGCCGGCCGAACTCCAGCCAGGTGTAGCCGAGCCGCTCGGGATGCGGATGCCGGCCGCCCAGCAGCAGGTTCCATTCCATCCGCTTGTTGCGGTCACCGTCCGGTTCGACCCGGTGCGCGGCCAGCTCGCCGTCCAGCAGGAACGGCAGCGTCAGCGCCAGGACCTTCGACTTGCCGGTACCGTTGTTGCCCCGCAGCAGCAGCCGCCCGTCGTGGAAGTGGAACTCTTCCACGTCGTAGTAGAAGAGGTCGACCAGGCCGGCGCGCAGCGGCTGCCAGCGGTCCTCCCGGGCCGGTACGGGAATCGAGGCCGACGCCGGTGCCGGTGCGGGAATCGAGGCCGGTGCCGGTGTCGCGGGCATGCGGGTCGAGGTGCTCATCGGCGGCTCGTCTTCTTCCTTCTGGCCGGACCGCTTCTGACCGGGCCGGCGCCGCCCGCCCGGCCGTCGTGGATCGTCGGCGCCTCGACGRCGTAGCGCGCGATCGCGGGCCGGGCGAGCACTGCCGGCGGCTCGCCGGCCCGGCCCGGCACGTCCGTGACCAGCCGCAGCGCGCGCAGCTTGTCCAGCGCCATGGCGAGCAGCTCGGCGTCGGCACCCGGTTCGGTGACGCCCCGCCGCCAGTAGGTGGAATGCTCGGCCGCCATCTTCCGAACGTATCCACGCAGCCGGCCGACCGGCACCGGCTCCGCGGGATCCGGCCGGGTGGCGAGATACTCGGCGACTAGCAGGGTCACGTGGCCGTCGGTGCGCTGTTCCGGCATCCGTACGTCGGTGAGCTCGTCGTCGGGGTCGACCATCGCGATTCCCTCCGCGCGCATCTCGGCGATCAGACCGGTGGCGTCCTCGATCCGTCTGGTGATCGCCCGGCGCTGGCTGATCAGGTAGGCGCGCTCGTCCTCGGCGAGCTCGTCGTAATAGACGACGGGATCATCGAGCAGCCGGCGGGTCAACCGGCGGCGAAGCGA
Organism: Frankia sp. KB5; assembly: GCF_002099325.1. Taxonomy (NCBI): domain Bacteria; kingdom Bacillati; phylum Actinomycetota; class Actinomycetes; order Frankiales; family Frankiaceae; genus Frankia; species Frankia sp. KB5. The sequence continues at coordinate 30,594 of NZ_MRUJ01000114.1, forward strand.
CCGGTTGCGCAGGTCGTCGGTGTCGGGGACGGGCTCGTGGGTCAGCTCGGCGAGCCGCGCCCCGATGTCGTCGGCGTCGATGGTCGACGGGCCGCGGGTACCGGTCAGCAGCGACGCGAGCACCCTGCGGCGTACGTCGTACAACGCGTCGCCGCTGTCGCGCAGATAGGCGTCCTCCTCGCCGGCGACCCGATCCAGCACGCCGAGCGTGAGCAGCAGCCGGACCACCGCCACGAGGTCGGAACGTTCGTCCCGGCGGCTGAGGGTGAAGGTGACCCCGGTGCGGGCCAGTTCCGGGTCGCTCGCCGCGACCAGCACCCCTTCGGCCAACCGGCCGAGGGTGATCTGGGTGTCCGCCCCCTCCAGCACTGACAGCGCGAGGCACAGCAGGACGTAGCGGCGCCGCCCGAACGGCGCTCGGCCCTTCCCCTCCCGCGCCGGGTGCGTGTCGTCCTGGATGGTCGCCGCCGTCTTGAACAGCCGCGCCGATTCGGCGTCGACGACCAGCCGCCAGCCGGTTTCGGCGGCGAGCCACTCGCGCAGCTCGGACGCGTGCCGGCGGACCAGCCGCAGGACCTCGTCGTCCGCGCCGGCGGTGCGTAGCGGCCCGGCCAGCAGCGCGCGCAGGGCCCTGCGCCGCGCGGCCCGGTTCTCCTCGGCGACCGAGTCCGCCGTCATCCGGACACCCGTCCGGTCTCCAGCAGCTCGAGCCGGTCCGGCCCACCGGCGAGTACGACCGGAGCGAGGCCGTCCATCCGGCCATTCAGATCGTTTTGCCGGTTTCGGTCATTCCTGTCGTTCGAGTCGCTCCAGTCGTTCAGGTCGTTCAGGTCGTTCCAGGCCGCCGGACGCGATGCCGCACCGGCCAGGTCGACGATCTCGACGGTGTGTTCCGGGCCGTCCAGGACGCCATCCTCGGTCTCGATCCGCGCCACCCCCCCGCCGGGGACGAGGGTGAGGCGGATCAGGACCGTGCCGTCGCTGGACGTGGTCTCCACCTCGGTATCGCCCGCCAGCCTGGCGGCGAGCGCGTCCCCGAGCAGGCCGAGGAACAGCCGGAACGCCTGCCGGTCCAGGACGCCGAGCTGGGACAGCAGCACTGGCCCGTCGGTGGCGAGCCGGGCCCGAGCGGACGCGGCCTGCTCCGCCTCCCGCGCGGCCTGCTCGGCGAGCAGCCGCCGCTGCCGCGCGCGGTCCGTGACCCGGTTCGGCGTTCCGCGCCGCTCGTAGGAACCGGTCCGGCGTAGCTGCGGGCTGATCCGCATCGGCGGCGCATCCTGCCACGGCGTGTTCGGTGTCGGCTCGTCCTCCTGCCAGGCGGCGACGGTCTCCTGGCTGACGGTGAGATGCCGGGCCGAGGCCAGGCCGAATGCGGCCCGCCACAGCCGGTGGGCCGCCGCGTCGTCAGGAGCCTCGGCAAACCAGCGAGCGAGCGTGCGGAAGTCCGCCGACCGGTCCGAACGGCCGGTACGGCGCTCGTTGAGTGCGGCGACGGTATCGATGAGCTGGGTGATCGCGGTGATAGCCGCGCCCCGCAACAACCGTGCCTGGGAGGGACGGCGTGAATCCGCCGACACGAACCAGTCGTGCAGGCCGCGCCAGCGGTTGCGCCAGCCGTCCAGGGCCGCGGCGACCGCGGCGTCGTAGGCGGTCCGAATCCGCTCAGCGTCGGTTCGCCCGGCTCCGGTCCGGCCGGAATCGGATGCCCCGGAGCCGGATGCCCCGGAGCCGGATGCCCCGGAGCCGGATACCTCGGGCACGTCGGGCACGGCGTCGGTCGCCTCCCGACGGGCCGCGAGTAGCAGCAGGCGTTCGACGCCGGCCCCCTCGACCTGACCCAGCAGGGTGGCGATCTCCGCGCCCCGGTTCGCCAGCTCGGCGATGAACCGGTTGATGTAGTCGATGAGCCGTTGCTTGTAGGCGAGGAACGCGTCCACGTCACCGTCCGAGAAGTCGATCACTCGGCGGAGGGACGTCATGAACGCCTGAGCGTTGTCGGCCAGTCCGGTGAACCGCTCCGCCAGCCCCAGCAGCAGCAGGTGTACCTTCGCCGGGTCGAGATCGGCGGCGTCGCCGGCCGTCATCTCCACCAGGGCGCGCAGCTGGGCGGCGATGTCCTCCAGCGCCACCGACTGCAGGGCGCCCCGGCGGCCGATCGCCACCTCGTAGACGGCGATCGCCTCCTCGGCCGCCTGCCCGGCCGGGGTCAGCTGGTACAGGTAGCGCGCCCGGTGGAAGTCCGCCACCGTGGTCACCCGGCCGGTGTCCGGGTCGGCCCGCAGGTTGCCCCACTCAACGAGCTTGTCCAGCGCGGCGACGATCGACTCGGTCTGCCCCGGCCGCCCCAGATCCGCGATCACGTCCTCGGGGCGCATGTGGACGATGAACCGGTCCCGCGCCCGCGCGAACGTCGTCAGCACCTCCCGGTAGACGTCCGCGTTGGGGGCGCTCAGGTGCGCGAACGGCTGCCGGGGCGGCGCATCACCGCCGGCTGCCGGCCCGGTCTGTCCGTCGCTCGTCACACCGCCCAGTATCGCCCACCATGCTACCGCGTGAACGGCGGGTGACCGGCTACCAGTGACACTGCTGGGGAAGACGGGAGTCTGCGGGGTCGTCGGTGGCTGAAGCGACGGCCGAGTCTGGCAGGCCTGGACCAGCACCTCGATGCCTCACCTACTCCGCGAACTGATCGACATGCTCGCCGCCGGACACCGGCTCTGCTTCTACCTACCCAGTAGGTCACAAACCATGAACTATCGATCACGGCAAATCGCCGTCGATTACGTTGGAGATTGCTGCGATTCACGTCATTGGTGAAAGGATTAGAGCCCGATGGCGGGGGTATCTCTGGCTCGCAATCCAGTGGGGAACTTCCCCGAGGAGATGGCRGTGCGACACTGGAGGGGGCGGAAATGGCGCTCAGGAAAAGCCCGAAGTATTTTCTGATGGTTGTGATCGTTGCGCTCGGGACAATTTTGTCTGCGGCTCCTTCGATGGCTTCTCCGCCGAGAAGCGCGCCTGGCGCGGTCCATCGCAGTGATGTACATTGTTATTGGCGCCATATGAGCGGTCACTGGGTCTGGAGGCATGGACACCGGACCTGGATTCCCCCGCGCACGGTCAGGGTCTGTCGCTGAGATTCCAATAAAACAGGCTCTGCGCACTACGTCTGAA